>NZ_CAWPRX010000197.1:0-41608 GCF_963890365.1 Tychonema sp. LEGE 07196
CCCTCCCATACCCCCCTACTCCCCCGGATATTCTGGGAGTAGGGGTTGACTTTGATATTTTCCGCTCCCCTTTTCGATGCGGGGGCACCGGGGGAGCGAAGGCATAATCCTCAAACAGTAGATTGGCAATAAAATTGAATGCAATGGCGTACAATGCACGCCATCCAAGATGTTTTGTCAAAGTTCAATTAGCGAAGTAAATCCACAATATGAGGAATAATCGCGATATGTTGAGTCAACAAATAATCCAACCGATCCGCCAGCAAACTAAAAATTAAATCGTTATAACTCATCCCGTATTCCGCCAAGCCCAAAGTAACCAAACTTGTCACATTTTCGTCTGGATGTTTTAAATCAGGTTTCGGATTTGCTTCCAAAACATAAAGTGAACCCTCAGCATCACTCCTGACATCAATCCGCACCAAACTGTTCAAACTAAACTCCCAATATATTTTGCAAGCTAACTCAATTAACCTTTGTTTGAGTTCTGGTTCTTCGTCCCCCATCAACCGCCCGCGCTCGGCCGTAATCGCCTTTTGATCCATAGAAGTAAAGATGCGTTCCTCCGGTTCAAAAACTCGTTCTACCGTGGAAAAGGCAAAGGGTTTTGGATTTTTTGTAAAACAGCCTTTAGCATGAGTTACATAACCACAAACCGCTACACAAAATTCTCTTCCTGGCAAATATTTTTCAATTAAAGCCGTATTGTGAGTTTCTCGGTGAACTTCTGAAACAGCCTGAGATAAACCATCAATTTTGTCAATAAAATGAACCTGCAGCGAAGCCCGGCCGGATACTGGTTTGACAATAAAAGGCCCACGATAATCACCGAAAATTATGGCAAAACGCTCGTGCAAATTAGGCCGAAAAATTCCTTGGGAAGGATGCCAAGTCATAAACGGAGCAGTTTTTATTCCGACTGATTGCAGTTCCCGTTTAAAAGCGTGTTTGTTGTCTAAAGTAGAACTGTTTAAAGGATTGTGGCCGACATAGGGCATTCCCAACATTTCTAACAAGGCGGGAGTGTGACAAACAGGATTGTAGCCCTGCACTCCGCCCGTATTTAGCCAGACTAAATGGATTTTTTGTTCTTTTAGTTGTGCGGGTAAGTTCATGTCATCAGGGATGACAAAGACGTGTTGAAAGCCAATTTCGGTTAAGGCTCTGGCAATCTCGCGGGCGACGATTTCGTAGCTTTTCCAAGAACGGGGATTGTGCGTTTTGTAAATTACGGCTCCCTGGCGATCGCAGTTGCCGCCGAACACCACAGCAATCCGCAGTTTGGCAAACAGCTTTTCTAAGTATTGAGGGAGCAAACTCAATTCGTAATGCCAGGAATTTATACCGGTTGATGTTGCTACCATTTAATTTTTTTCCTTTTTTGTTTTATTTGCGATCGGCATATTTGCTCGATTTGGCTAAATATATTCCAGCCAAAACTACAGAGAAAGCGAACCAATTAAACAAGCTCAAATTTTCGGAAAATAGCATCCAGGCAATAATCGCCGTAATTACTGGTTCTAGCAGCAGAAAAAGGGCGACAAATCCCGATGACAAAGTGCCGAGACTGTGGATGAGAAGTCCTTGGCCAAAAGCTTGACAAATCACGGCTAAGGCAATTACAGTCAGCCATCCCTCCCAAGAATAAGGGAAAATTCGATCGCCCTCCAGCAAAACCAAGGGCAAAATCAAGAGGCTACCAATCAAACAGCGCCACATCAATATAGTTGTCGCCGGGAACTTGGTTCGCAAATCTTCCGCAATCAGCAGATTTGCTGCATAAAACATTGCGGATAACAAAGCAGCAATGTCCCCGGTAAAATTGTCTCCCGCGATTTGCAAGTCGGTAGTGCCGATCGCAATTGCGCCTGACAAAGCCACTACTAATCCCAGCAAAAACCTGCGGTCAAAATGCCGTCCCAACAGCAGCCATCCCCCCAAAGTAGTAAATAAAGGAGTTAAGTTGCGAAGTACGGTAGAATTAGCGACATTAGTTTGAGTTAGCGACCAGGCCCAGAAACCGAGAGAAGCAGAAGAAACCACGCCGACGGCTGTTAATAACATCACATCCTTCAGAGTGTAGTTCGATCGCGCTTCAACTACATTCCCAGACATTCGGCGGCGCGCTTCTCCCGCCCCGTTCCAAATTCCAAATACCGCAGTTGCTATCCACAAGCGGTTAAAAACCGTAGCATTCGGACTGATTTCCCGTTCGCTCAACCGAATAAAAATGGCCGCCAGAGACACCGCCAGCAGCGCCGCAGACAGCGAGACGATCGCCCAAATTTTACTTTGACTGTCGTCAGCTAATTCACCGTTGTTTAAATTGTCCGGGTTTCCAGAAACAATCGTTGTTTCTTCTGCTATTGACGCAGGTATTAACTGATTATTTGCCAAAATATTGTGCTGTATGTCAATATTTTCTTCGGCTAATTCCAAGTTTTTTGACATTATTGAAAAGTCCCACCAAGGCTGAAAGTATAAATTAGAAGACTGCCAAAACCCGGTCAGGAATTACGCACTCCTTACTTAAGAAACCGGGTTTTTTGTTGGCATCAAGGGCTACAACCAAATTTTTGGCAAAAAACCCAGTTTCTGGCGACCCGTGCAGGACTATATTTTTGGTAGTTAACAGCAGCTTAGGTTGAAGGTTTAACAGAAAGTTTTGTTAAAGCTTCCTTGAGCGCCGGCGGCAATTGGCGGATAATCTTACCCTTGTCCCGATCGACACCAACCAAAGTTACCTGCGCCGTCACGTATAACTCCTGCGTATCGGGCGATCGAATTTCGTAATCCCAAAGCAGCCGCACACCCTCACTCGCCGCCACCCGCGTTCTGACAGCCACCAATTGACCCATTTGCACAGAGCGGTGGTAGCGCAGCGAAAGCTCCACCACGGGCAATTCCAAACCCTGCGCCACCCACTCCGCATACTCAATACCGAGAGAGCGCAAACTTTCCACCCGCGCTTCCTCCATCCAAGCCAGATAAGTCCCGTGCCAAACCATACCCGAATAGTCAGTATGGTGAGGGTAGACTCGCACCAAATATTCAAACCAGCCCTCAGAGTCCATACCGGGTCGATTTTGAATAGCACCAGTCGGTGCGAGTTCTGGTTGAGTTCGATCGTTCTCTAACACGTTACAAATTGTTCCAAAACGCTACATTTCTACAAATCATAAAGCAAACTTCAGGCCTATGCTTGACATTGACCCCCTAGAGTACCAACACCCTAGTGAGAGAGTCGCACAAGAAAACTCAACTGTTTTTACTGCAAAAAACAACCATGATAGAAAAAATTTTAGTAGCCGTAGCCGGTCGTGGCTTGTGCGAAGAGATGTTTAATATGTTGATGGACATCCCTTCCTTGCAACAAAGCTCTGTCACCGTATTGCACGTCGTGCCGCCCCAAGTGACATCCGACGGCATGGCCCAAAAGTTGGAAGAAGGAGGCAAGATTTTAGCACAAGCAGTCCAGTCCTTAAAAATCGATCCCAACAAAGTCAATCCCCGGCTGAAACAGGGAGACCCAAAAACCACAGTTTGCCAAGTCGCAGAAGAAGAACAATCCGACTTAGTGATTATGGGTTCTCGGGGATTGGGACGGCTGCAATCGATTTTGGAAAACTCAGTCAGCCAGTACGTTTTCCAGCTAACATCCAGACCGATGCTGTTAGTCAAAGACGACATCTACGTCAAAAAAATCCGGCGCGTCATGGTGGCTCTAGACCCATCTGAATCCGCCAAACAATCCTTAGAACTAGCCCTATCTTTTGTCAAAGAAGTCAACGGCGGACAGATAATTTTAGTACACGTCACCAAAGATTTGACTGGAAAATCCACCGAAGATGTAACAGCAAATGCTGAAAAAGACCCAGTATTAGCTTCTGCAGTAGCCCTCGCGAAACAACTGGGAGTTAGCTACCGCTGCGTGAGTGCCACAGGTAAGCCCGGGGAAGAAATTTGTCGGATTGCAGACGAAGTGAATGCCGATTTATTAGTAATCGGTTCCCCGGATCGGCGGCCCAACGTTGCCAAAAACTTTTTGGATCTCGATCGACTCCTAGGAAATTCTCTCTCGGACTACGTGCGAGTCTACGCCAACTGTCCCGTCTTGCTAGCCCGCACAGTCGTCGGCTAGACTCTCATCGCCAGCGGTGGGGTGCGGCGAGTGCGAGTAATTGTCGATCGTCCGCGAGCAATCTCAAAACCTCAGCACCATTTATTCCCGGCGTGCGTCAGTTTTGAGATTGTGAAGAAAGTAGCTAAAATCTTCCTAGGAATGGCAAGCAAATCGCTTAAGTGATTTGCTTGTTTTGCTTGTCACCGACAAAAGTCTGGTAACGAGCAATTATTAAATTGCATTCCTAAGTAATATCGTTTCCGGCTGCATCGTCAGGTGATAACTTAGAGAGAAATTCATGAATGATTTTTACAAGTCACCACCTATCTCGGTGCAATTTTCAGTTGTTCGATTCACAGTCAACAGTCAACAGTCAACAGTCAACAGTCAACAGTCAACAGTTAATACCATTTTTCTAAAATCGTGCAACACTCTTCGACCCCCCCTAGCCCCCCCTTGTAAAGGGGGGGACAAGAACACTGTTGCATTCTTTTTTAAAATTGGTATAACATCATGAGGAGTGCAACCGGAATTGATATAATTAAATTTTCGTTCCCAAAAAGTTCACAAAAAAAGCGCCCCAGAAAAAAACTGTTGGCGCTTTTTTTACAACTAGCTTTTTCAGACAAAAATAGCAGCAATTGCTATTCTTTTCTACCTTGACGGCTAGCCGTTTGAATGTACAGAATGATGAGAAAAACGCTGGGAACCAATACAAACAGAATGGTTGCCACAAAACCTAAATCATTAACTTCCATGAAGATCCCCGCCTCTATCAAAAAATAGGAAAACACACACTACTAGGATACCACTCAAAGGCCAAAGGAAAACTCGAAGACAGAAGGAGCCTGGGAGCCTCGGAGAACCCCAGAACCCCAGAACCCCAGAAGTCTACACCTTCTTCTCTCTTCCCTCTTCCCTCTTCCTTCTTCCTCCTTCCTTCTTCCCTCTTCCCTAGAACTTCGCAAACCCTAGCTACGGCTTAGTCTTCACGCTCACCGCGCCGTTGACCGTAGTTTGACAAGCCAACCGATAGTTTTCGGGCTTTTTCTTGAGCTTGCGGTTCTCAAAATCAGTGCGGGGCGAGAGGTTTTCACTTCCCTCGACAATTTCCACAATGCAGGTGCCGCATTGACCGTAGCCCCCGCAATTCATCATCTTGCCCGAAAACGTGTACAAGTCGATGCGGTTTTCTAGAGCTTTGAGCCTCAAATTGGCTCCATCTGCTGCGATGACTTCCTGATTTTCCTTCACAAACTTGATATTGGCCATTACCGATTCCTTAACGCAGTTGACATGGAGCTCTCTAACCAAATATTAACTAATGTGTCGAACGTTTCATACCCGATGTCTCATCCTTTGGGATTAAAAGTCGATCGCCCCAACCCAAGCCAAGCCAACCCAACCCAATCTCATAGCATTTGAGATTTGAGATTTGAAAACTGGGAATGACCGATCGGATATGGGTTTGGAGTTAACCTACAGTGGCATTTTTTGGGGCAAACTCCTATCAAGGAGCATCCGAGAGGTTATTACTGGGAAGATTGCTCACAGCCCGCTGGAGAGACGAAAGCCCCAGGTTGTAGGTGACAATTGCCGACAATCGGTTTCTCTCAGCCCTAGTCAAATCAGTTTCCGCCTGAATCACATCCGTCTGAGTACCCACGCCAGCTTGAAACCGCAGTCTGGCCAAACGCAGGGCTTCTCTCGCCTGCAAAACCCCCGCCTCAGAAGTTTCGATGTTCTCAAAACTCGACTCCAAGCCAAAATAGGCTTGTTCCACTTCCCGGCGCACTTGGTTGCGGAGTTGGTCAAATCGACTTTCGGCGATCGCAATATCAGCATCCCGCTGTTTGATCCTCGACCTCACCGCACCCCCATCAAAGATATTCCAAGTCAAATTCGCTTGCAGCGCATAGCCGCTCGCCCAGCCGCGAGTTGAAAACGGGTCTGGATTGTCAGAAGTTACTCCCTGGAAGTTGTAGGAACCGCTGACACTGACTTGAGGCAGTCCCCCCGCCCGAATCGATCGCCTTTGCTGCTTGCTGATATCTCTCTGTACCAACTGCTGTTCCAACTCGGGGCGATTCTTAATAGCCTGCACGATACTCTCTTCCAAAGACAGCCGCCAAGAGCCAGCTTGCTCCACCGGGTCAGCCGCCGTCAAGTTTGCCGACTGGCTGATATTCAAAAGCTCAGCCAGCCGGCGCTGGGCCACTCGCTGGTCGCGGCGGGCCACTGAGAGTTGCTGCTGTTCGTTAGCCAAATTTGCCTGAGCTTGCAACACCGCAAACCTCGTTCCCACCCCGGCCCGTTCCAAAGCTTCAGCATCCCGCAAACTTTGCTGGGCATTTCTCACAGAAGCTTGGCGGATAGCAACTTGTCCGTCGGAGTTTTGCAAATTGTAGTAAGCCTCAGCAGTGTCGAAGCGGAGTTGCTCGGCTTGGCGCTCCAAATCCAGTTCCCGAAAGCGCAACTGTTCCCTAGCCGCGCGGATGTTAGCATTGCGGCGGCCGAAAATGTCGAGGTCGTAGCTCAACTGCAAACTGTTGTTGAGACTGGTGCTGCCGAAATTTTGGAACTCGGAAGAATTTGCCGGCAGTTGTCGGTTGGCCGGCAAAGTCTCATTGCGGCGCAGCCGGGACTGCACCCCAATCTGTCCGCTGGCGCTGACTTGGCGGCTCGCGTTCATTTGAAAAGTCAAGTCTGGAAATAAAGCAGCTTGTTGTTCGCGCACGGCCGATCGACTTTGTTCGAGTTGTTTCTCGGCGATTTGCAAAGTTTGACTGTTGCGGCGGGCGATGTCTATAGCCTGCTGCAAGGTAATTGACTCTGTTTGCTCGATCCTGACATCCTCGGGCTTTGTCGGAAACAGCAGCGGATTCGGGTTGGGCTCTAGGGAAGCCGGAGGGTTGGTTTCTAAAATGCCCTTCGGGGTGACTGGGGGGAAACTTTCGATGGGAGTGCCGCGGGGAGTTAGTGCTGGCAAATTGGGCGCCGGAACACTGTTTGGGCCGCTCGGAATTGGCTGCTGAGAGACTGTATTTGCGGGCGTTCCAGACTGGGCCTTCTGTGCAGGCTGAGTTGCAGGGGAAGCCGGAGCCGCCTGTTGGGGCTTTGATGCTTGCTCGGGCTTGGTTGGCTCAGTTGCTGCGATATTTGCTTCCCCTTGCGGAGCCGCCTCGGATGTTGGGGGGTTAAGGGCGATCGACTCTTCGGGTTCTGATGCTGGTTCTGACGCTGTGTTTGAGGTCGATCGAATATTCTGGCCTAATTCGAGCTGATTTAAGCTGGCAGAGCTGTCGAGAGATTGAGCCGGGGGCTGGGCCGAAGCAGTTTGTGCGGCGTTGCTGAAAGTAATTGCAGCGCCCACTCCGACCACGACGATTTGACGAAAAACACGCATAATTTTTTAATTACTGCAATTCTAGAGACAATTTTAGAGCAAGATTGAGTTCTCAATTTTCCAGTCTGTAGCCTGGACTAAACATTTACAAGTCACAATTACCTACTCATCTTAAACTTTTGAATGCTTGATTCAAAATTTAGAATTGAACTTCAGCAGTTGCCAGACCGATCGCCCCTGAGATTAGTTCCTCTACTCCGCTCACCGGCAAAATCCGGGTTTTCAGCGAGCTAGCTAGCTGTTCTACGGTCATGTCGTCGAGAAAACGAGGTTCACCCTGTTTTAGCATAACCGAAGGCAGCAGGATGCCATCTCCCAAGTCTCGCCCCTGCAAAGCCTCCAGCAAATCTTGCCCGGTGAGCAAACCCGTGACGGTGATAGTTTGTCCCCAGTAGCGGCTGGAGAGTGCGGCCATCTTGACCGACAAGCCGGGAATTTGGTTTAGTTGTTGTACGATCGGCCCAAAAGCCTTTTCAACAGCATTCCCCACCACCCAAACCAACTCCCGCCGCGGAATAACCGGCAGCGGTTGCAGCTTAGCAAAAGCCGCTTCAAACTGCCCAATAAACTGGCGGATAGAACCCACACCGTTACCAATTTGGGGATAATCTTCATAATCAGCAGCCGACGGCAAATCCAAACCCGCGATTAAAAACCATTCATCAGCCAGCCAAATACACCGCGATTTTGAATTTCCCCCCCGAACATCGGGAGAATTCCCATCTTCTCCCCCCCTTACCAAGGGGGGGCTGGGGGGGGTGAATTTCCGATGATTTTTTTTCCTTTTCTTATCGGCTTTACCCTGACTCAAAACCCCTTGAATTTGATGCACTTGCGCGATAACTTCCCGCGCTTTTTCCGCAGTTACTGCAATTAATTCATCTTCCGCAGGGCGAAACCGAGTTAAACCCACCGGCACCACCGCCACCGATGCCACAGCGGGAATATTTCCGGTATGAAACTTTGCCAAATCCAACAAAGTGCGTTCCAAATGTTCGCCATCATTAATTCCCGGACAAACCACAACTTGAGCGTGAATTTGCAAGCGGCGCTCTTGAAACCATTTAATTTGCTCTAAAATTTTCCCCGCCCTGAAATTTTTCAGCAACCGAATTCGCACGTCCGGTTCAGTAGCGTGCACCGAAACATAGAGAGGAGAAAGCCGCATTTGTTCGATTCGGTTCCACTCTTTTTCAGTCAGATTGGTGAGAGTCAGATAGCTGCCGTAAAGAAAACTGAGGCGGTAGTCATCATCTTTGAAATAAAGAGTTTCGCGCTTTCCCGGGGGCTGCTGGTCGATAAAGCAAAAAGGGCAGCGATTGTTACACTGAATTAGTCCGTCGAATAAGGCTGTTTCAAATTCCACGCCCAAGTCTTCGTCATACTCTTTTTCTATTTCTAATTTGTGAGTTTTGCCTTTGGCATCTAAAACTTCTAGTTCCAGAAATTCGTCGGCGCACAGAAATTGATAGTCAATCAAGTCGCGGGGTTTTTGGCCGTTGACGGCGACGATGGAATCTCCGGCATCAAATCCCATTTCTGCTGCGATGCTGTCGGGGATAACTTTGGTAATTCGGGCTGGTTTGGTTGAGGATTCGCTCATAAGTTCGCGATGATTTTTTAGATTTAATAAATTATTTTTGACATATTTTTGTTAGGACTTACGCACGGGTGCGTCGCAACCGGGTTTTTACCCAAATATTTGCTTGAGAGCCTCTATCTCGGTTAAAAACCCGGTTTCTTTATTTTGAGTGCGTCCATAACTATATATTTGAATATCTCAATATCATTATCACATTTGCCGTTGTTTGTCAATTTTTTATCGCAGCATCCGGGGCAGTGATTTGTCAGACTTTATATTTTTTTGATAGTCACTCTATTGATATGCGAATAATTGGTTGATAGTCGCTGTTGTAATTGTTCAAGCACAGGTTGAATATCTGTTGGAAATTGGCGGTATTTCTTTGCGAGGCTTTTCAGTTTTCGCTGAAATTAAGGTGTGAAACGAATTTCAACGAGAAGCCAATTAGTCAACGTCGATTCCCTCCCACAGTTGAGAAAGGGGTAATGTTTGTCCAGTCATGGCTTGCTGCCAAGATTGGCGAAAGCTGAGGCGTAAAAAATCTGTATCTTCCTCTGTTGTCGTAGCTTGAGTTTCCAGAGAATGGGTGCGTTGAATAATAGCGGATAGTGTTTTAAGTAGTTCAAGCTGTTCAGTCAATGACAGTGACTGAGTAAGATCGATCGCTTGTTGAAGTTGTGAAGTCATAGTAAATCCTCGTGGTTTTATTTTACATTAGTTACCAACGATCGCATACCACAAACTCACCATCAGGCACAAACTCGCTAAATGCTGAGGAATCAAAGATTTAATCGATCGCTTAGCAATTTTTTGAGTCACAAATATCGTCACCAACAATGAGACAATCAAAGTAAAACCTTGCAAAAAGCTAATCACCGCTGGATCTCCTACAAAACTAGGCAAATCATCTCTAATTTGTCCGAAAGTGGCAAAAGTTACCGGAATCAATCGCCCGCCTTCCTGCAAACCCAATCGCCAATAGTGAGCCAAACTACCGCCCCAGACTAGGGGTAGATATCCGTAGGCAAGAAAGACAAATGAGAGAGGTTTATAGGTTGTAAATGGAATAGTTTTTGCTTGTCCCAATCTGTAAATTGCCTGCATGACGGCATAAGCTACTAACGGAATCAGCGGCGGAATAATTAATACCGCGAGCGACATTCCTAAGTGAGGTAAAAATTGCTCTAAATTGATACCCAACCCCAATAAACTATCGATTTCCGGTAAGCGATGGAGATAGATACCGCCTAATAATAGAAATAACAAGGCAACTTCATAACTGTGAGGAACATGGGTTGTCCATAATTCGATTCCCGGAGGGCGCACATTTAATTCTACCGATCGGTGGGGACAAGCTTTTAAGCAAGTCATGCACAAAACGCAATCTTTATTATCAGTTAATTGGGCGGGATGGGAATAAATTGGACATCCATTAGTGGTTAATCCTTCCCCCAAGCCCGGGCCGCCTTTATAGCATTGGTAGGTGGTGCATTCCGCCGCGCAGGTTCCTTGTTGGGCGCGCAGTTCGATGATTGAAAGTTTAGCAAATAATCCATTCATCCCTCCGATCGGGCATAAATACCGACACCAAAGCCGCCTTTCAAAAATTAGCGAGAAAATTACCGCGCCCGCCGTAATTAGCAATAACAAACAACTGGATAAATAGGCGGTATTTTCTAAATTCCACAACTCTTCCCAGAGAAAGATTAGGGTAAATAGTCCGAATAGAAACCAACCACCCCATTTTTCAGCTAATTGGCGCGGCCATTTATTGAGAGTTCGCGGGAAAATTTTCAGCGATAGTTTTTGGACAATTTCTCCATAAATCATAAAGGGGCAAAAGGCACACCACAATCGCCCGACGATGGGGAATAATAATAAGATTAACGGCCACCACCAGGCCCAGAAAATGTTGAGAGCAAAATTATGCTCTCTATCTTGGGGAGCAACAAATAGGATAATTACTACTAATGCAAATACCCAACTGGTAAACCAATAATTCACGCGATCGGGATACCAGTCGCTCCGCAAAAATTGCCTAAATTTAGGATAGATATTTAATAAATTCAGGCGAAATTTTTGTTTTTTCGCCGCCTGGGCCCAAAATACTTCTTCGGTTAGTACCTGACTTCCTTGGGCTTGAACTAAAGCGCGATCGACCATGCCCTGCAATTCCTGCAAATTACCGGGAAAATCGTAGGCTTGCAAGCGGCGAATTGCTTCTGGTGTGACTTGGGGCTTGACTAATTTCTTTTTGCGACCAATGATATTGAGATAATAGTTGACTTGTGCTTCTAAATCTGTTTTTCGCACCCGCAAGGATGGGACTTTAATCTTGTGTTGTGTCAGCTTGTCTAGCTTGGGCTGCACACTTTCTGAGATTAAAATTATGCGGACATTAGTAGAACGCGGTGGCGGTGGTATTTGTCCTTCTTTGACTACTAATGTATAGGTTCCTTCGGTTAATAGTTGCTGAATTTGGGGGCATAATTGATCTGGTAATTCTTGCACGTCATTGAAAATTAACGTTCCTTCGCCCAACCATTCCAACAATCCAGGTTTGCCGCCCAAACGCCCGAATAATTCTGCTCCATTAGCCTGCAGCAAGGCACTTTTTATCTGAATAACTGGCTCGTTGCGGCGGTGGGAACCGAAATGAATTAAAGCTGCTAAATTATCTTTTTCTAAACCAGGTTCGCCTGAGATTAATACCGATCGATTGTCACTCGATGCTGTGCGAATTTGTTGGCGCAATTTCACTGCATAACGGCTATTTCCAATTACTCCGCGTTTCGCCCTTGGTACTAGATAGCTGCGGAGGGCGTTTTGACGCTCTCTTTCGTAGGCGATTTCTGATTCTAGCTGCTCTAATTTCGCGGCCAAGCGTTGAGCGTAGGCTTCGGTGATGCGTGGATATCTTTCTAGCAAACTGCGCCAGCGCGAGGCACTAATTACCCAAAATTGACATTCTGTACGGGCAATAATTCGACTATCTGCCGGTTGCGATCGCTGGAGGGCGGATAAATTGACGATCGCCCCCGGTAACAAACTACTCCCCCACATTAAACCGGGCTGTTTGCGCCGGTAGCGATCGGCTTGTCCGCTTTCTAGGATGTAGAGATTGGTGACGGGCGTATCTTCGATTACCACTCGAAATCCCGTGGGAAAAGTTGCCATTTCCATTTCCAGCGCGATCGCCTGTAAAATCTCGCGGGATAATATGCCTAATTCGGTGTTCGATTCGAGCCAGTTAACTAATTTTTCGGTAGACATCGCTTAGCCTCGGCGAAAATAGAATTGTGCTGCTTGGTGTAGGAGAAATTATTTAATTTTAATTGATTTTTGCCACCAGTAGGAGCATCTCAGTTTGGCATTTATAGTGCGATCGTCCCCGCTCGCATATTGTACCACTCGCGAGCGGGGACGCTCTCACTACAATAAAAATCTTTTTGCCAAACTGAGATGCTCCCTTTACTTGTTAACTATCACTTTGCTTTTTCCCCCACAATCACAGCGATGGGAATTGCATAATGAATTGCATCCCCTCGCAAATGTGCGCCAATTCCCAGACTGTCAACACCAATATCATCTCTAAAAATTTGTCGCAGCTTATCGCCATCGCCTGGGTTTGGAAAAGAAGCCGCTAACTGCTGTTCTAGTTCTAATTCTACTTTGTAAAATGCCAATTTCACATTGTGAAGGTTGGCATCAGCGACTAATTTCGGCAACTCTTCCAGAGTCAAAGCGCGAGTGTGAGATGGATCGCGCAGTTTTTCAATATAGTTGTAAGCATCAACTTTTTCCGGCGGCATTACTACGTCAGCAATCAAAATGCGATCGCCAGGGCGACACACCCGAACCATCTCCGACATTACAACATCCGGCCGCAAAAAATGATGGAAAGCGTAGCGACTCAGCACAATGGAAAAACTATCATCGGGAAACGGTAGCGTCTCAATGTCGCCTTGCAACCACGAGAGATTAGTCAAGTTTTTTTGCTCGGTCAAAATCTGGGCTTGTTCTAGCATTGCTGGTGTTAAATCGATGCCAGTAACGTGATGGGAAACTGCCGCAAAAGCACAAGCAACAATACCGGGGCCGCAAGCAACATCTAGAACTGTATCCTTGTCAGATACGTTGGCCATTTTCATCAATAAATCTAGAGATTCTTGATTTGTATGGCCGTACAAGTTGGAGAATGGCACAGCCTGACGGGTGAATTGGTCGATGATGGATTTTTGATGTGCGCTCATAGTTTAATTCTGTCCTTGTTTGCTGCTATATTGTAGGGCAGGAGCGGCTAAATTCGCTCCTGCTAAGCTTATTTCATCTATTAACTATTTCTCAATGCTCCACCTGCGATCGCGGTCAAGATAGCCACGCCAAAGGCCAGCCGATACCACACAAACACCCACGTATTCTGGGTTTGTAGGAACTTCATCAACCACGCGATAGACAAATAGGAAAACACAAAGGCCGAAATCGTTCCCACTATCAAAGCGACAAGTCCAGCACTGTCGATTCCTGAACTCAAAGCACCCTTCAATTCCACTAATCCAGCCAGGGTAATTGCGGGAATTCCTAATAAAAAAGAAAACCGCGCGGCGGCGGCCCTTTCCAATCCCATAAACAATCCTGCTGTTAGGGTGGAACCCGATCGCGAACACCCCGGAATCAATGCCATTGCTTGACCTAATCCCATGAAAATCCCGTCTTGGACGGTTAATTTTTCATAAGTGCGATCGCGCTTGCCAATTTTTTCGGCTATTGCTAACAGCAGCGACATGAAAATCGAAGCAATGGCGATGCTAGCCAAACTCCTCAGCGGCGACTTGTCAAAATCTGGAACCAATATCTTGATTAGCAGCCCAAAAAAGACTATGGGTATTGTTCCCAAAGCAATCCCCAATGCCATTTTAAACTCTTGCGCTTTGTAGTCGCGCCGCACCGCAGCGTTGAATGCACCAAAAGTTATATTTGTCAAGTCTTTCCAGAAATACCAAAGTACGGCGACAATGCTGCCTAACTGAATCACAGCAGTATAAACAACCCCCGGATCGCCCCATCCCAGGGCGATCGGCACTACCTTCAAATGAGCGCTGCTACTAATTGGTAAAAACTCCGTTAATCCCTGTACAATTCCTAAAACAATCGTCTGCACCAAATTGAGTGGAGCGGGCCCGCCAACATCAGCAGCGGGCGTTTGGGCGAGGAATGCGTCAAGCAAAGCTATCATTAGTTGTCTGTTTCTAGTTATCAGTTGAATTGGACATTTTGTACTATTTTCAGAAGCTACAATTCAAGCCCACAACAAATAATTTTTCTTGTGGTGCGGAAACTTCCAGCCCTCCGCTGAAAAGCCCAAATAGCGATATTTTCTCAGTTGAATCGCCTTGTCTGTAGGGTAGCATCTCAGTTTTGAATTTGTTGTTTTGTCGCCCCCTAGGGAGAATATACGATACTCGATCGGGGGGATGGTACTATAACAACATACTTTTTGCATTAATTGAGATCCTGGCGGTCGATCGCAACAACAAGCAAATTATCATAGTCTATTCCAAACTACTTTAACCTACTCAGGAACATTTGCATACATTTGCTGATAAACTTAAAAAAGTTTTTGTTTTTGATGAAGCCAGCTTACAGCAACTGCCAACAACCTATGATATTTTCTGCATCCAAAAAATTAACTGTTAATGCTGATTCTGGCATCCGCTTGCTGCGGCGAATCTTGTCAGCCAGTATTTTAACAGTGGCGATCGCCTTTAACTTGATACTGTTCGCCGGCACACCGCCAGCGGGAGCAAGTCTCACGGACGATCGCTTCGACGGTACAATTTTTGCTCTCTACGCCGGCAACGGTTCCCTAGTTCCTCCTAAAGTCAAGCTTACAGATTCTTTCAAACGCAAGAAACCCGCACTGTTAGTGTTTTACACAGACGACAGCAGCGACAGCAAGCAATACGCGATCGTCGTTTCTCAACTCCAGGAATTTTACGGCCGCGAAGCCGATTTTATCCCGGTAATCATTGACTCTTTGCCTCCAGAACCGTCACCAGAACTCACCGAACCCGGTCATTATTACGAAGGTTTTGTACCTCAAACCGTCATTTTAGACCAATCTGGAAAAGTAGTTTTTAACGAGAAAGGACAAATACCGTTTGAACAAGTAGACGATGCCTTTCGGAAAGTATTCGACTTGCTGCCCCGAGAAAAATCCCTCCCGCTGAAACGCCGTGTAGTGAACGAACTCAACGTCGAATTGTCGAAGTAATATCTAATTGCCGACTGCTAATTGTTGCTGCAATTTTAAATGATTCCAGAAAGATATTTTTCGGTGTCATACTGGTGTAATGTGCGCTGCATCGCAGGCAGAAAAACCGGGTCGATCATTCTCCTTAAAGCTATAGCCAGCACTGGTTTTACTGAATCCAAATCTTATAGTGAAAGTCGTCGGGAGCATCTGGTATTTTGCGTTTAATTATAGTGCTGTCCCCCCTCGCGATGATCTACTTGCGAGCGGGGACAGCACGCTCAATAAAAAAATGCTTTTTACAAATATGAGATGCTCCCAAGTCGTCGGCGGCTGACTATAAATCAGTATTTTAGTCGGCGACTGACGACTTTCGCTTGCAGACAGGAAATTTATTCCCTGGCGGGTTTAGTAAGAATTAATTAGCCCTGCCTAGAGAAAGTTTAGCCGAGAGCATCCGGTGTTTTGTATTGATCTATAATAGTGCAAGCGCCCTCGCTCGCGTATTGTAATCGCTGATTGCAATGCAGGAGATGCTCCCGTCTTGCGAGTCTCAAATGCTTGGTTTAAAGTTTATTTTTTGGTTTGAAATTTGGCAGCAAAATTCCGCTGTTATTATAATATAAAAGTGGGCTAGCGGTGATTGTGACTCTCGGCTGGAGTTTGGTAACTGTGGTGACAGTATTATGTTAATCAAAAATTAGGAGATGCTAAAAACCTAGTATAAGTGAATTTAACAAAAGAAGCGTAAGCTAACAATCCAATGTGATGAAACTCTGGGCAATTCTAGTGGCTGTATCCTAAAGAATAAGTTGTGGAGATGGTGTTATGGCAAAGATTTTGACGATCGCGGATGCTGCGACTTTTGAAGTCGTGCAAGAGTTACTGGAGAGGGAGGGACATCAAGTGAGAGTCGCCCTCGACGGTAAGGATGGTTTAGATTTGGCGAGGGAATTCTCCCCGGATGCGATCTTTTGCGACGGAAATTCGCCTCAAATCAACTGGTTGGAGATGTGCCGGTTGGTGAAAGCCGAGCGAGAATTGGCGGCTACTTATTTTGTGCTGCTGACAACACCACAGCAATTTGCAGAAGTTCAAGAATTGGAGGGGCTGATTGACGATTTCCTGTTTAAACCGATAGTTAAGCAGGAATTGTTGGGGCGGGTGCGCGCGGGGAAGCGAGCGCGAGATTTGAGGCTGGAGTTGGATCGCACTCAGCAAAAATTGCAACTGTCGGGCGATCGAATCCTGCAAACTGAAAAAATGTCTAGTTTGGGGGAATTGGTATCTGGTATCGCCCACGATATTAACAATCCGATTACTTTTATTTACAGCAATCTCACTCACGTCCAAACTTACGCTACTGACTTAATAGAACTGCTGCGATTGTATCAAAAACAGCTAGTAAATCCTGACTCGGAGATTCTGCAAAAACAGCAAGATATGGATGTGGAATTCGTGCTCGACGATTTATTAAAAATTGTGAGTTCCATGCGAACCGGGAGCGATCGCATCCGGCAAATTATCTTATCGGTACAGGATTTTTCCCGCAGCGATCGCTCTGGCTGGCAGTTATTCGATATTTCCGACGGTTTAGAAAACACTTTGTTATTGTTGCAGCACCGCTTACCGGCCCGCGAGGGGAGGCGGGATATCAAGGTGATAAAGCAATACGGAAATCTGCCGCAAATTGAGTGTTACGCAGGTCAGCTCAATCAAGCTTTTTTGAATATTATCAATTACGCGATCGATACTTTAGAAGAGTCGAGTCAAGAGCTGGGCGAGTCGGAAGCGGTCAACTTTAAGCCGATGATTGTGATTGGCACTAAGGTGATAGATACTCAGCGGATTGCTATTGAAATCGCTGATAACGGCATGAC
Organism: Tychonema sp. LEGE 07196; assembly: GCF_963890365.1. Classification (NCBI taxonomy): domain Bacteria; kingdom Bacillati; phylum Cyanobacteriota; class Cyanophyceae; order Oscillatoriales; family Microcoleaceae; genus Tychonema; species Tychonema sp. LEGE 07196. The sequence goes on from NZ_CAWPRX010000197.1 coordinate 17,245, forward strand.
AACTAGCCCAAATATTGCAGCGCAAATTTCGGATTCATTTTTGACAACAAAACCTATAAAAGACAGCAGTATATTGGGAATTGCTGCCAGCTATCGGATAATTGTAGAGCAGCACAAAGGAGAGTTGAAGTATGTTTTTGAACCTGAAAAAGGTACTAAATTTACGATAGAGATTCCGCTCAGGCACACTTAACTAAATGTTTGTAGTGCGGACTGAAGTCCGCACTGCGAACCCATCGCGGGTGCAGTTAATCGAGCGGACATGATATAGCAATCCTTGCAGGAGTCGTAAACTTTTGACCCCACCCCAACCTTCCCTTTGTTAAGGGGAGGGAGTAAGAAATTCACAAATGATTTAGGATTGCTATATAGCCTTTCTAGCTCTCGTATGAGGTACTATGCGGCCTAGGGAACAGGGCATAGGCCGCCGTGGGCATAGGGCTATCCTTACCACGCGATAGAACCGCTATATCAGGGCGAATAATTATCATGAACCAGCCTGTTTTAAGGTGGGTTTATTTTTATTTTTTGTTGGTGTGAGTCAGAAATTATTGGGAAAATAGCCCCTACAAATGCCGTACAATATTTGTTAATTAATTTAAGAAATTAGCCGAGCGTTGATTTCGCTGCTAATTTTGTACTCGCATTGCTGTTGCAGCGGACACTCGCTGCAGCGGGGGTTTTTGGCAGTACAAACTGCCGCCCCAAAGTCCAGCAGTCCTAAATTCCAATACCCGACTTGCTGTTTGGGAGCGACTCGTTCTGCTGCTTGCCAAAGTTCGGGCGATCGCGATTTTACCTTGCCGCCGTCAATCCCAAAAAAACGCTGCAAAATCCGAGCAACATTCGTATCGAGCACGGCTTTTGGCTGTCCGAAAGCATTAGCACACACCGATCGCGCAATGTACTTCCCAACTCCCGGAAGTTCCAGCAACTCAGCTTCGGTGCGGGGAACATTTTCCCGATATTTTTCCCGGATCACCCGCGCCGATTCCTGAAGCTTTTGCGCCCGAAAAAACAGACCCAAAGGCTGCAACAAACTAGCCACTTCCGCAGCAGGCGCGGCCGCCAGATCGGAGATAGTCGGATACCGACCGACAAATGCCTGATAAATTGGAGCCACAGTAGCAGCAGTAGTTTTTTGCAGCAGGAACTCAGCCACTAAAATCGCGTAGGGATCGCAGGTATGCCGCCAAGGAAAATCCCGGAAATTCTGCCGGGCCCAAACTTTTAGCCGGCGGCGGAACCACTTGATTTTCGGTGCGTTCAAATGCTTCGATCCAAGTTCGACATCAGAATCCAAAACAGCGGCATTTAATGCAGGCATTTGATTGGTATTTTTAATAAGTTGCCAGGTTTATACTTATATAATAGCAGATTTAAATAAATTTTAAAACTCTCTTTCTATTCTCTTGCTCTGCGTTCTCTGCGTTCTCTGCCGTTAATAAAAAAAAAGCCCGATCGAGCATCCGCCATACCCAGAAACCGCGAAAATACTTTAATCTCAAATCAACCAACAATGTAAAATTTTGTATAGAAAATGACAGAAATCCCAAAGAATAGACGATAGTTGATATTTAAGAGATTTCAAACCTTCGCAAAAATAAGTTTAAATCAGGTAATAAAATGGTAGTAGCAGCACCTGTTCAATCCGGCAATCAGTCGATTTTTCAAGCTCGTTACGACAACTTTATCGGCGGTAAGTGGGTAGCGCCCGTAAAAGGGAAATATTCGGAAAACCTGTCTCCAATTACAGGAAAATCAATTTGTCAAATCCCCCGATCGAGCGCCGAGGATGTAGAATTGGCACTGGATGCCGCCCACAGCGCGAAAGACAAGTGGGGTAAGACGAGTCCAGCAGACAGGGCGCGGGTGTTGCACAAAATAGCCGATCGCATGGAAGAAAACCTCGATCGCCTCGCCACCGCCGAAACCTGGGACAACGGTAAACCAATTCGCGAAACCCGCCTCGCAGATATCCCGCTGGCGATCGACCATTTCCGCTACTTCGCAAGCTGCATCAGAGCCCAAGAAGGGTCGATCGGCGAACTCGACGGCACAACAGTCGCCTACCACTTCCACGAACCCCTAGGCGTCATCGGACAAATCATCCCCTGGAACTTCCCCATCCTAATGGCCGCCTGGAAACTCGCCCCAGCCCTCGCCGCCGGTAACTGCGTAGTCCTCAAACCAGCCGGGCCCACCCCCGCCTCAATCTTGGTACTGATGGAAATCATCGCCGACTTAGTACCGGATGGCGCAATCAACGTCGTCAACGGGCCCGGTGCCGAAATCGGCAAAACCCTCGCCACTAGCCCCCGGATTGCCAAAGTAGCCTTCACCGGCGAAACAACTACGGGCCGCCTGATTATGCAGTACGCCTCCCAAAACGTCATCCCGGTAACACTAGAATTAGGCGGCAAATCCCCCAACATTTTCTTTGAAGATGTCTGCGCCCAAGACGACGAATTTCTCGACAAAGCAGTCGAAGGATTTGTGATGTTTGCCTTCAACCAAGGCGAAGTTTGTACCTGTCCATCGCGGGCGTTAATTCAGGAGTCAATCTACGATCGATTTATGGAAAGGGCGATCGATCGCATCCGCCAAATCAAACAAAACAACCCCCTAGATCCGACAACCGCCCTAGGCGCGCAAGTCTCCATCAACCAGATGGAAAAAATTGCCGAATACGTCAAAATCGGACACGCCGAAGGCGCAGAATGTCTAATTGGAGGCGAAAGAAACATCCTATCCGGCGACTTGCAAGAAGGCTATTACTTCCAGCCAACAGTCTTCAAAGGAAACAACAAAATGCGAATTTTCCAAGAAGAAATCTTCGGCCCAGTATTAGCTGTCACCACATTCAAAGACGAAACCGAAGCATTAGAAATTGCCAACGATACCCTCTACGGTTTAGGTGCAGGAGTTTGGACTCGCGACATCAACACCGCCTACCGCATGGGCCGCGCCGTTCAAGCAGGCCGCGTGTGGACAAACTGCTATCATTTGTATCCCGCCCACGCAGCCTTCGGCGGCTACAAATCATCTGGAATCGGCCGAGAAAATCACAAAATGATGTTGGATCACTACCAACAAACCAAGAACCTGCTAGTCAGCTACAGCCCCAAAGCTTTAGGCTTCTTCTAAGCAGGATAGTCTTGGACGCACGAGTATCCAGAAACCGGGTTTTTGCGAAAATCCTTCGCCGCAGTCTGCAGATAAAGTAAAAAACCCGGTTTCTTTGCCGCAGCGTACAAATCCTAAGATAAATAATTCCTTCTTCCTTCTTCCTTCTTCCTTCTTCCTTCTTCCTTCTTCCTTCTTCCTTCTTCCTTCTATCCTTTACATCCGTTACATCCGTTACATCCGTGGAGCGAATCCGTTGCCGAACTTCCTTCTTCCTTCTTCCTTCTTCCTTCTATCCTTTACATCCGTTACATCCGTTACATCCGTGGAGCGAATCCGTTGCCGAACTTCCTTCTTCCTTCTTCCGACTTCTAAAATGGAAACCATCCCCAAAGTCACAGCCACAGAAGCCGCCTTAAAGCTAATAGACTACCTAAAAACACAGCACGGAGAATTGATGTTTCACCAATCCGGGGGATGCTGCGACGGTAGTTCTCCCATGTGCTTTCCTGACGGGGAATTGATAATCGGTGATGGCGATGTATTGCTAGGAAAAATCGGCGGTTGTCCTTTTTATATTGCAGCGCAGCAATACGAACATTGGAAGAAAACGCAGTTAATTATTGATGTAGCATCCGGGCCCGGAGGCAGCGATTTTTCCCTGGAAGGGCCGGATGGAGAGCGTTTTATTACTCGTTCCAGCTTATTTGTTAATGCTGATTGACTTTGTTTAGTTTAATTTTATTTGCAATGAACCGCAGAGGGCGCAGAGAGCGCAGAGAAAGAGGAAAGAGAGAAATAATATTTCTATTGAGAAGTTGGGCGTTTTTTGCGGTGTTTACTTTGTTTAGGGCAAACGCATTTCCTCAATAAATGAGATCCCATCAAAAATGCTGTTTTTAAAGGCTTGAGTGCTGCGAACTCGCTGATTTTCGCTGAGTAATGTCATTGTTTCAACAAAGGTAATAAGCGCGCTATCTTGGGTTTTAGTTGCCCGAAAGCAAACGGTTTCTTGGCCTGCATCCCACGCAATTGCCGCAAAATCAGAATAACTGCTAGAAGACAGTTTCAAAATCTGATTTTCAAACTCTCCTTGAAAATTTAGCTGGAGGCGAGAACCGTCTGAGTATTGGTAATTATTAATACCATTTTTCTCAAATCGTGCAACACTCTTCGACCCCCCCCTAGCCCCCCCTTGTAAAGGGGGGGGACAAGAACACTGTTGCATTCTTTTTTAAAATTGGTATAACTTGTCGGTAGTGACTTCCTTCAATCGTTACGGTAAAATTACCGAAGAAGCTGCGAGAAAACTGTCCGCGAGTATCGGTTTTAATGTACTCGCCTTGCCAAGTGCCAATGTGACGTGTGAAAATTTCCGGTACTTTTTCTAAATCAGGAGGGTAAGATATATTTTCTGACATGGGGATACTCCTATTTGCTATTTCTAGCGGCGACCTATTTTTAGGCTCATTTCACGGCTAGTGCGTTGATATTCGTGGACTATTGGAAGTCTTTCAGTTTGGAATTTTTCTAGCGCTTCGGGAATATTCGCACTCTCTGCTAGATGTTTGGTTAAATACAAACCATCTTCCCAACCTGATGTCATTCCTCTAGCGCGTGTGGAACTTTTGGCGTGGGCTGCATCTCCTATTAAGATAACACGACCGTCATAAATTTTTGGTAGGGGGTCAATGTCGTAGGAAAAACGACAGACAATGTTTTCTAAAGGGGTTGACTCAATCACTTTTCTGGCATCGTCTGGGAGTTTTGCTAGTTCTTGGGGAGGAATGGTAGTATTAGTAGGTTGCAGTTTCCCGATTTCGGAGTCGGTGCGTTCTTTTTCGATAAAGAAACCCCAATGAGTGCGCCCTCCACCTATGTGAAAGACGTTGGCATAAATTCCTCTACCGCGTACATACACAAAAAAGTTTCCTTCGGGACAGAAGCTATTATCTTCGACTATTCCTCGCCAAACGATATCGCCTAAATAGAATAGTTCTACACCCGGAACCACAAATTGACGAACCTTAGAAACTATTCCATCGGCATCAATTAACAGATGGCCTTCCCATTTAGTGCCGTCTTTAAAGTGGGCGATCGCGCTGTGCTCGGTTTGGGCGATCGATGCTAATTCTGTATTAAAATGAAGGCATTCTGGGGGGTAATTCGTCGAGGATTGCTTGTAATATAGCTTTGCGGTGTATCAGCATTCCGGGGAGTTCGTTTTCTTCGTAGGTGACGGGTTCGGAACTTATGACACCGCCCCGGAGGTTGCGAAACTCGAATACTTTGACAGCATCGCCTGAGTCGATAATTTTTTGGGTGATTTTCGGGTTTCCTTGATGCAGCGCTTCCATACCTGCTTGCACGATCGGGATACCACAGCCATCGGTGCGCGGATGGGGTGCTTTTTCAAACAAGGTAACTTGAAATCCTTGTTGAATGAGCAAAATTGCCAGATAAACTCCTGATGATCCGGCGCCGATAATACCTATCCTACTCTGGGACGAAACCATTTGTGCTTCTCCTGATTTAAGATTGCCGATCGCTCCTCAATTATTATTGTAGTTAAGGAAAATCAAATTTGGCCGATCGCCCCATTGCCGATCGAGCTTTTGCTGATAGCGACAGGTTTCAAGCTGCCGCTAAATTGAGTATCTGGGCGGATGCAGGATTAATTATTATTTGCTGACTTCAAAATTTTCGCCTTCAAAACTTAAGCATACTTTAAGCTTCAGTATTTTTAATTAAAGCCAATTCAATTTTTTCATCAGGCTTTTGAGTCACTTGTGCGTGCAAGCTAGGGCCAAAGAATTTAGCTATTTTTTCTTGCTTTTCTTCCCAAACTTCGATCGGTATCAGCGGCGAATAAAACTCTAGAATTAACCCGTAAGCACCATCCACATCTACTTCCCGCAACCCTTGGAGGATGGGTCGTTCCTCGTCTGTCGGGGCTAGCCCCAAGCGCTCCAGAGAATCATCTAAGTGCGCGGGTTGGCCGTAGCGAAATCGGGTGATATCTTTGCGGACTTGGTTTTGAGTCTCCGTGGCTTGACTTTCTCGCAGGAGGAGAACTTCGGGAGAGGTGGGTTGGGTGAACTCCGCAGGTTCTAGTTCGGCTGCTTTCAGCGCCAACCCTCCCAACAACAGCGGAATTCCATAAAAAAAGCCGGCTAGATTTAAGGTAGGTTTGTCGGTGAAGTAGGCATAGAAACCGACTACTGCTAGGATACCGCCCACAACTAAGGCTAGGCTTGCTAAAGAAGTTTTACGTAACATATTCGTGAGGTAAGTAGTCCGACAGAAACAAGATACTTTAATTATTATCGGGCAAAAAGTATGGAAAAAATTTAGTTTTTTTGCCAAAAGACCTGCGAAAACTGCTAGCGTCAATAAGGGCGGGAGGGCTGTGCGCGCACAATCTTGTCTCTCGCCGCCAAAACTTATCCCGCTTTCCCCAGCGGCCTTGCGACTGGTAAATATCCGTGTAAATTGTGCGGCGCGGGTTCCAGAAGGCAATCGAGATCGGCAGTATGATTAAAGTATAGAGATTTGAACTCGCGATCGACCATCTTGCCCTTTCAACCAATTTTCGGACATGATCAAAGACGAAGACAGAAAAACTGCGGTAACAAACAAGTCGGTTCTAGAGCAGATTAACTCGCTCAAACGCGAAGATGAAAGGCTTTATAATATCTTAGCGATCGATGTCTGGGCCCTAGCCAAGACGATGGACGAATATCAACCGGGATTTTGGTCGGCTTTTATGAAAAATCGCGAGAAAGCTCTGAAGCGATTTTTAACTGAAGTGATGAAAAACAAACCCGCAGATTCTAAGCGTCCGCCTTTTCTGCGTTGAAGTTTAGCTAATTTTTTGAGGTACAATCAAAATATAACACAGATTCAAAAACCCCGATCGCGTTCGTCACTTACAATATAAAGAACAGTGGAGGACGAACTCAGAAATCCATGTCGGCGAATTAAAAATTCTCGCCTGTTCGCAGGGGGAATGTCAAATATTTTTGTTAATAGTAGCAAAGGCGAAAAACAATGGATGCACAGACAATTAAAGAGCGCGTAGCAGAAATCGAAATCAAGCGGGAATCTCTCGTGCGGCTGTTAGACCGATCGGACTTGGGAGCTCTGAGAATCGATGTCAGTCAGGCGATCGAGGAAATTGACGATTTGTTAGAAGAATTTAAGCGTACTTTTAACAGTCATTAGTCATTAGTCATTAGTCATTAGTCATTAGTCATTAGTGGTTAGTGGTTAGTGGTTAGTGGTTAGTGGTTGGTTGTTAGTGGTTAGTGGTTAGTCAACAGTCAACAGTCAACAGTCAACAGTCAACAGTCATCAGTTGTTAGCTAAACGGCAGCGCATTTAATTTTTATAGTTATGTTAGTAAAAATTTTGTGGCCCCCAGAACCCGCCATGACATTGAAAATTAAATGCACAATAGCTTAATAGGTAACAAGAACAGACAACTGCTAACTGCAAATTTTACTAACAACTAACAACTAACCACTAACCACTAACAACTAACAATCAACAACTAACAACTAACCACTAACAACTAACCACTAACAAATAACCACTAACAACTAACCACTAACAACTAACCACTATTGACTAATTCATCGCCATATCCATCAAAATCTGTTGCGAACTAACCTCCGGGTTATTAGCGGGCGGCCGTCGCTGAGAATAGTGTCCCCCAGGCTGCAAATCCCAGGCTTGGCGGTTGTCCGCCAACATCACACCCAAAATTTCTTGTAACTCCATCACTATAATCGGATCTTCCACTTGGACGATCGCCTCAACCCGTCTTGTAAGATTGCGCTGCATCCAGTCAGCAGAACCAATATACACCTCTTCGTCGCCACCGTTGAAAAAATAAAACATCCGCGAATGCTCTAAAAAGCGGCCGATAATACTGATAACCTTGATATTTTCGCTAACACCCTCAACGCCCGGACGCAAACAGCAAATCCCCCGCACAATCAAATCAATTTTAACTCCCGCTTGCGAAGCTTCGTACAAAGCAACAATGATTTGAGGGTCAACTAAAGCATTCATTTTAGCCACAATCCGGCCGCAGCTACCCATGCCGCTATCACTATTCGACCGACAGAATTCTGCCTCGCGGCGGATTAATGCTAAAAATCGATCGCGCATATTGACCGGCGCAACCAACAATTTTCGATAAGATATCTGCCGCGAATAACCGGTTAAATAATTAAACAAGTCCGTCAAATCCGCACCCAAATCTTCGCGACAACTCAACAAACCCACATCAGTATACAGTCCAGCCGTTTTCGGGTTGTAATTTCCCGTGCCGATGTGGACGTAGCGACGAATAAATCCGTCCTCGCGGCGCACTACCATCACAATCTTGGTGTGGGTTTTGAGTCCCACCAAACCGTAAACAACGTGGACTCCCGCTTGTTCTAACTTGCGAGCCCAATTAATATTATTTTCTTCGTCAAACCGGGCTTTAAGCTCGACTAAAACGGCTACCTGCTTACCGTTTTCCGCTGCTTCAATTAAGGCACTGACGATCGGCGAATCACCAGAAGTGCGGTATAAAGTCATCTTAATGGCTAACACGGAGCGATCGTGCGCCGCCTCAGTAATAAACCGCTGCACCGTCGCCGCAAACGAGTGATAGGGATGGTGCAGCATCACATCTCCCTGGCGGATAGTCGTGAAAATATCCTCACCATCCTCAACATCCAACATCGATTTGCCTAAAACTGGCGATTGCGAATTCCGCAAGCGCGGCGGCACCACCGGAGTCCACGGGGGGTCTTTTAGTTCCGGCACCGGCAGCCCGACAAAAGACATCAAATCCTTGAGGCCTAGCAGCCCCTCTACGACGTAAACATCCTGCTCCCCCAGATCCAACTCATCCTTCAACATATCTCGCACAGCAGGCGGCATAACCGCTTGAATTTCCAGGCGCACCGCAGAACCTGTAAACCGACGCTTGCGGAGTTCCTGTTCTATAGCCAGCAGCAAATCCTCCGCCTCATCTTCCTCCACAGTCAAATCAGCATTGCGAGTAATGCGGAACGGGTGATATTCCTGAATGTCCATCCCCGGAAACAAAGCCTCTAAATTGTGCGCGATTACCTGTTCTAGAGGTACCCCCGTCCACACAGGAGACTTGCCTTTTTGCTGCCATTGCAAATCCCCCGGTAGCTGCAAAAATCGAGGCAAAACCTGCGGTACTTTGACGCGGGCAAACAATTCCTCCTGGGTGTTCGGGTCTCTGACAACAACTGCTAAATTGAGGCTGAGATTGGAAAGGAAAGGGAATGGGTGGCTGGGGTCAACCGCTAAGGGTGTGAGTACGGGAAATACTTGTTCTTGGAAGTAGCGGTGCAAGTAATTGCGCTGTTCTTGATTGAGGTCGATGTAGTCGAGAATGTGGATGCCGTTTGCTACTAATTTCGGCCGCAGGGTTTGGTCAAAATAGGCGTGTTGTTGAGTAACCATCGGCAACAAGCGCTTGTGGATGCCATCTAGCTGTTCTTGGGGCTTGCTGCCGTCGGAGGTCAATTTGCTGACTTTTGCTTCTACTTGCTGCTTGAGTGCCGCCACGCGCACCATAAAATATTCGTCTAGATTTGAGCTAAAAATAGCGAGAAATTTGAGTCTTTCTAGGAGGGGCGTGCGGGGGTCTAGGGCTTCGTGGAGCACGCGGTTGTTGAATTCCAGCCAGCTTTGTTCTCGGTTGAAGTAGTATTGCGGGTCGCTGAGGTTGATTTCGGTGTAGGTTTTGGTGGTGGTCTTTTTGGGCTTGGACATGGTTTGGGAGTCTTGGGGGAGGCGAGCGTGATGGCTTTGGTGAATTAATATTGTAGGTTAAAGGATTTGTTCGTATCTGTTTTTGCTCGATCGCACTTAGGCATTGCACAACCCGAAAATCCGCCACAGATTTCCACCCCTACCGGACTTTCGGAGTGCCGAAACCCCCAAAATCACGCACCAATCCCCCCAATCCCATCCTGCACCGCCTGCAACAAATCCTCTCCATCCACCGCCAAATTTGTTAGCCGCAATTCCAGCGGTATATCGGTAATTAAGGCAATGTGCGGTTTTTGCAGCCGGTTTTTGAGCTGCGGAATTAATCCCTTGAATTCCGGGGCGTTGCGGATTGCGGGGATGTCTGGATCTGCGGGGAAGATTGTTTGATATAGTTGGGTACAGAGTTCTATTAATTATGCTCTATACTCATAATTTACACCTACTAATCGCTGCGTTTCTTGGTTATTTTTTTTAATATCATTTAATAGACCTCTCATCTCCTCGCGGTCAAAACAACTAAGAATCGAAAACTTAATAACTTCAGCAAATCCTACAGTCCTCTCTCCCGTAAATTGCAACATCGAAGGAGGCTCTTCATCGCCCCAGAACAATTACCAGGAAGGGTTTAGTAACGAGCAATCACTTAAATTATTAAACTCTCATTCCTATAATTTATAGTATTTGACCACAACAATTTTCTAGTTTTGAGAAATCTAAGAATTAAACAACTATGGTGCGCTGCACCATACATAACTATTTTTACATTTTCTTCTTCCTTATTCCTGATATAGCCTTTCTCAAAAAAGTGAGGTATGGCCTATGCCCTATTGCCGACAGTACCTCATCTTTCGCTCGAAAGGCTATATCAACTTTTCCTATCAACCATCAACCATCAAATATCACCTCTTCCTTCAAAACATCGGCATCAACTCAAGCGGGCCAATTCCCAGGTCTTTAGCAGATACCCAGCGCACCTCAAACAAAGCGATCATATCCTTAAATTGAGGCTGACCGCGAGAAGCACCCATCAAGCCTTTAGCAATCACCAAACCGCACCAACCGTTCGTTAACTGACAGCGGCGCTCCCATTTTTTGCGAGCTTCCTGATGCACCGGGTCGTTTTCATTAAACTCCCCAAATAAATAGAGTTCTCCATTTTGAGCTTGCAAAATACCCAAATCGTACTGCTCGTCTTGAAAAGGATCTTCGCCCGGATTAAAACAAATTGCCTTGACCCCTCCAGCTTCTTTCAAATCCTGAATCATAGTTTTTGCCTTCGGATTGGAAGTTTGGATCATCACCACAGGCAAACCGTCTCCGTCGGCATTAATATCAACTTCTGCACTTTGGTGAAACTGGGCATTTCCTCGCAGAAACTCTACCGTTTGCCAAGGTACGACACCGAGACTCAAGAATGAATTTGGCGGCACCAAATCGTCCCGCAACAGTGGCATTTCAAATTCATCATCCTCATCATCATCGTCATCGTCGAGCATCTCTAATAATTCGACAGATACCTCGGGCATTGTCGAAACTTTAACGGATATCTGCTGAATTTCTCCATCAGGCTGCGGAACGGGGATGCGGTAGCGGCTGCTGAGAGTGGGAAATGTATCTGCTCCCAATTTCCGGCGACTGTTGCGGAAAAAGCGGTGAAATGCTTCGAGAGCAACTAACATCGTCAGAGCTTCTTCTTCGTAAAGAATCGATCGCAATCCTTCTAAAGGATGCAAATTACCAAAGTTCGGTTCAATTTCCGATGGAGGCAAATCGGCTAAATCAATTTCCTCGTCTTCATCATCTTCATCAAAATCGGCTGCACTTTCAAAGGTGAGAAACAAACAGTCCTGTCCTAAAAAAGCCTGTTCTAAATCTTCAAAAGATTCATCGTTGACGACTCGCTCTCGAAACCGCTTCAAGGATTCTAGAGAACGGTACAGCAAAACTCCGTAGTCCATTCTGCCTTGTCCCAATACAGACACGTAGAGGCTGGCAACATCCCACTGATTGATTTCAATAGATATAATTTGGTGCTCTCTCAAAGTCCGCCACGGAGCATCATGCCAAATTTGAGCGGCTTTTTCCATGAGAACTTCGGCGTACTGAGGGGGTAATTCGGGAGGTCGATTCACAGCGACCTCTTCCATTCCCCGAAAGATTTCGTCGATTAGGGGCAATTCCGGTACGTAGTCAATGGAAATTGCCAAATCTTGAAGTACGCCGCGCAGGTAAAATTGAATTTCTCGGTTTTTGACTACTATTTTTTGGGGGCGGACTGCGGGAGCCGGACTTTGGGGATGTTCCATTGCTCGCAGCAGAGCCCGGACGATCGCCTCCGGGCCGGCATCTGGCCCTACCACGTCCATAGCCCTCACGACGCCTTCAGAGCCGTCCACCCAGAGAATGCACTCGCCACCAGCTTCGGGATCGTTGTCGTCCTCTAGCATCATGTGCGAGTCAGCATTAGATAAGGGTCGGCGGTCGCCCTCCCACACGCTGGGAATTTGAGGTAAGTTTTGTAACCGACGAAGAGTAGAGCGATTCAGCGCTGCCATAGAGTAAGCCCGTTGGGTGAAGCATTGTTGCGGTGCCGATAGCCGGTCAACCGCTGCTTCTCAATCATAAACCCTATGGGGGGAGAGGACATCAAGCTGTTGGTAGTTGGCAGTGGTTAGTTGGCAGTGGTTAGTTGGCTGTTGGCAGTGGTTAGTGGTTAGTGGTTAGTGGTTACTGGTTAGTTGTTAGTGGTTACTGGTTAGTGGTTAGTGGTTAGTGGTTAGTGGTTACTGGTTACTGGTTACTGGTTACTGGTTACTGGTTAGTGGTTACTGGTTACTGGTTACTGGTTACTGGTTATTAGCCAACAGCTTTCCTGCCAACAGCTTTCCTGCCAACTGCTTTCCTGCCAACAGCCAACTGCTTTCCTGCCAACTGCTTTCCTGCCAACTGCTTTCCTGCCAACTGCTTTCCTGCCAACTGCTTTCCTGCCAACTGCTTTCCTGCCAACCGACTACTGACTAATTCCCTGTACAATAGAGGGATAAGATTAAACTCTTAGCATTAGACAGTCTCAGGAGTTCGGCAAATTATGACTCAAGCCATTTCACAAAAGCGAGGGATTCAAATGACGGACTCTGCTGTCCGTCAAGTTTTAGCTCTTCGAGAAAAACAAGGTACAGACCTCTGCTTGCGGGTAGGGGTGCGCCAGGGCGGCTGTTCTGGTATGTCTTACGTGATGGACTTCGCAGACCCGAGCACTGTGAAATCCGACGATGAGGTGTTTGACTACGATGGTTTTCAGGTAGTGTGCGATCGCAAAAGCATTCTTTATCTCTACGGCTTGGTGCTAGACTTCAGCGATGCCATGATCGGGGGCGGGTTTAAGTTTACCAACCCCAACGCTACTCAGACTTGCGGCTGCGGTAGTTCTTTTTCTACCTAAACTTAAAATAGGGCGTGGCACCGAAAGTTATTAATTGTGCCATGCCCTGTTCGATCGATCCAACATTCCCAATCTCATATTCTCAATCTCAAATCGCATGACTCCAGAAGAATTGTTTAAAGAAGGTTTCGATCGCTACCAAGCTGGCGAAGCCCCTGCCAATCTGATCCCCGTGTTCAAAGAAGTGTGCGAAAAAGCTCCCAAAAATGGCAACGCCTGGGCTAGCCTCTCGTGGCTGTACCTCTTGGAAAATAAACCCACATCTGCTCAAAAGGCCGCCAAAACAGCCGTTAAACTGAACCCTCACGACCCCCAAGCTCGCATCAACCTGGCAGTCGCGATCCTCGACCTCAAAGAAAAAGGAGTGCGTCCCCACGTAGAAGTCGCTCAGCAACTTCTGATGGCTTCGGAAGAGTTGCTGGACGAAGTGAAAAAAAATTTTGAAGAAGGATTAAGCAGAAAACCCGACTGGAAGAGTCTCGCCCGTGTCAAGCAGTGGCTTTTAGAGCCGTAAAAACCTATAACAGCCGATTATTTAGCGGGGATCAAGGAAATAGGGTTGGTAATTTATTACGATTTCGCAATAAATCAATAAATAACTTTATGGAAAGTTCAGAAAGGCAGTGTTAGTATTTTAAAACTTAGACGATCGACAAACCGGCTCAGCGGTTTTGAGAATTGACTACAATAAATACTAGGAGTTGTAACGACATGAGCAATGACAGCCACGTTAACATCAAACCTGCCACCCGCAACCACAAAGGTTTCTTTATTCAGCCAGCTTCTTACAAGTTGATGAGCATCGATAAATCCGGCTGGGCCTTGATTTGTATGGACAAAGCAGTTTGTCATTATGTAGATCCCGATGACTTGCAATTGCCGAATAAGTCGGGAATGTCTGAAGGTTAATCTAAAAGTTTTGAGAGACATTAAAATGCTTTATTTGAGTAGCTGCCCTCCCTGGAGAGGCAGCAACTTTTTTTTGAGAAGGAAGAAGAAAGAGGGAAGAAGGAAGAAGGAAGAAGTCCGAGGGAAGAGGGAAGAAGTCCGAGGGAAGAAGCAGTGTACGGGATGTAACGGATCAAAAGAAGTTGGGCAACGGATTCGCTCCACGGATTTAATGGATAGAAAAATTACCAATTACCGATCGCCAATTACCAATTCCCGATTCCCGATTCCCGATTCCCGATTCCCGATCGCCTAATTGTCAGATTTTAAGGCAAACAGCATTTCAAGCTTAGCAGTTGTCGGTTCTGTCGAAGTTGTCGCTACGCTAACTCCTCGGAGAGAATTGAGCAAATCAGCCACTGGTGGCGAAACTAAATTGGGCTGTACTGCGAGCAAATAACGGTTGGCCCAAGACATAGTTTTTTCCATATCTATGTAAAAGTAACCTTGGTTGGCTGGCGGTAAAGAAGCGGCGATCGCCTGAAAACTCGGACTGCTGCTTAGCGGTTGCGGTGGCGCTGTCGTGATGACATCGACTAAAGGGCCGCCGAAAGCGACAAACACAGAATTTTCATTCAACCAACCGTGCCCGAATAAACTGCCTTGCTGGGGTATTTGCCACTCTGTGACTTGTTTTCCCTGCACTTGTCTGGAGGCGACGCTGACTGTGGGATTGCTTTTGGCGATCGCATCGAGTTTTTCGAGGGTGGCTTCTGCTGCTGGGCGATCGCTAGTTTCAAAAATCATCGCCACCCCCATCCCCAACTGAGACAAAATACCTCGATCCGAACCGATCGCCCCGATCGCAAATTCCCCATTCATCCACCCAAAAACATCGCGATCCGCATCCAAATCCAACCGCTTAAAACTATTGCGAACCTGCTGAATACCCCGATCGACTTCCGGGCTATCTTTTGCCTCTGCCGTCGCCTGCGACCAAATTTTATCCAGTCCCTTACCGCCGACTAAAGCAATAGTTTCGCCGGGAAATCTCGACAACAATTTCGACGGGGTTGGCGAATTTTTCTCAGGTAATTGAGGAGCTAGCTGAGCGATGGTTTTTACCCTCAATCCCGAACTGTCCGCCCCTATTCCCGCAACCAAAGACTTGACTTGTTTGAACTGCTGCATCACTGTCAAAAGCGGTTGCAAATCATCGGGCAAATTAGCTTTCAACTGCTGCATGGAGGCTGGATAATCAGCAATGTAAATAGTTGCGATCGGATTCTTTACCCCAGCACTCTCGGAAAAAAACTTAGTTGTACTCTGCTGGGTAGCGAGGGAGGGTGCTCCTTTAAAAGTGTCGATCGCCAATTCCACAGGCTTTCTCAAAGGAGCCATAACTAATTGGTCGTTCAGCAAAGCCACACTGTAGCGCTTGCCGGTTGGCTCTGCAATTTCCGAAATTTTCACTCCTTTATACTCAGTTTCTTGAATTGTTGCACCTTGCTGAGATTTTAATTTATTCGCAAAATTCCAAGCGCTAATTTTATTTTTCACGCTGACTACAACCAGCAGTTCAGGAGGGTCGGTTTTGGCCTCCGCATCAGGCGGCAGCAAAGCGACCATCACCCCCCCCAACCACGGCTTTAAGTCCCTGTCAAAGTCGATTTGAGTGCCTGCCAAGCTTTGTTCTTGAAAGGCCTTCAAACCCTGATCGACCAATTTTTGAGCGCCCGGAGTACCAAATTGCTGCAACTGAGCCAGCGCTTGGGGATTGGGGGAGATGAAGGCGGCCATCGTTGCTTCGTCGGGTACAACTTTGGCGCTTTCTTGAGGGTTTGATATTTGTTGGCTCAAACCCTGGAAGTAAAAGTAGACCGCGGCGCTACCTGCTGCGACGGCGGCGGCAGCAATTAGAAGCTTTGGTTTTTTTGCAGGCATTGTTTTTGATTCTCGCATCCTTTATCAGTTTAATGAAAATCTAGTTGGCTGGTGTGGAGGCGATCGAGGGGGCTGTCAATTTTGTATAATCCAAAACAAGTTTGGACGATCGTGTAAACTGCTGTTGATATCAAGTGCGGGAAGAAAGATGAAAGTAGCGATCGCGGGAGCAACGGGATTTGTAGGTAGCCGGCTGGTGGAGAAACTGCAAGCCGCCGGACATCGAGCGGTGGTTTTGAGCAGGGATGCGGCGAAGGCTGGGCGAGTTTTTCCGGCTTCAGCTTATCCGAATTTGGAAGTTGTCGCCTACACTCCGGCGGAGTCTGGTGATTGGCAAAACTCGATCGCGGGCTGCGACGCTGTTGTCAATTTAGCTGGGGTGCCGATTGCGGAGGAAAAGTGGACTCCGGCGCGCCAGCAGGCGATTTTGGACAGCCGCAAACTGACGACGGAAAAATTGGTAGAGGCGATCGTCAATGCTAATCCTAAACCATCGGTGTTTGTTAGCGCATCGGCGATCGGCTATTACGGCACCAGCGAAACCGCCGAGTTTGACGAAAACAGCCCTGCGGGAAACGATTTTTTAGCAACAGTCTGCAAAGAGTGGGAAACAGCGGCCCAACCTGCAAAAAATGCCGGTACGAGGCTAGCAATTTTGCGGCTGGGAATAGTTTTGGGAATGGGAGGCGCGCTGGCTAAAATGCTGCCACCTTTTAAACTATTTGCTGGCGGCCCAATTGGCACAGGAAAACAGTGGTTTTCTTGGGTTCACCGCGAGGATGTGGTTGATTTAATTTTGTACGTTTTGGAAAATCCGCAAGTTCAAGGCGTTTTGAATGCCACAGCACCGAATCCGGTGCGGATGAATGAATTGTGTCAAACTTTAGGGGAAGTTTTAAATCGGCCTTCTTGGTTGCCCGTGCCAAGTTTTGCTTTAGAATTGCTGTTGGGAGACGGTGCTAAAGTTGTTTTGGAAGGGCAGAAAGTTTTGCCAAAACAAACTTTAGCTAGCGGTTTTCAATATCAGTATCCGACGCTAAAATTAGCACTCGAAGAGATTTTAGCTGGTAATTAAATCCTGGGTTTTTAGATATTCCTCGTTTCCAGGCTCTGCCTGGTAACGCAGATGCTTTGGCTCTGCATCGCTCGTTCAAATAAATTATCCGACTCAAAAATCAATCAAATCAACTACCAACAATCCATCGCGATCGAGATAATTGCGATAACTAGAATATCTCAAATAAGCTGGAGCTTCCACATAGCTGCGCCTTACAGGATTATTGTAAATACTCCAATTTTTGCAACAGCATTTCCTCGTTCAAAATAGCTTGTGGGTGAAACCCTTCTTGCCATAGCTGATATTTTTGGTCTTTTTTGTGTAGTTTTTTATAGAATTCGAGTTTCTCTAGGATGTTGGTAGTTTTATTTTTTTCAAGCAAGTCAATTATGGAGGGAGCAGTAAATGATTTAAAATTCCTTATTTGCGTTGACAGTTCTGAAGAAGTTACGATTAAATGCAAATGTTTTTCCATCAGCACGTAACCCTGTAAAGCCAAGCGCTTCTCCCGTTACATAAAACTTAAGAAGTTTAAGACTATTTGTACTATGTCTGGCTGAATGAATACAAGAATCTAGTTGATAACTGTACAGTGACAAAGTGCGGTTGGTTCTCGGAATATATTACTTGGTATCTACTTCTTCCGATTGTGGCAATCAAGGGTTTTTGAGATAGTTAAGACGAGGCGGAGCCAAAGCATCAGCGTTCCTAGGCTCTGCCTGGGAACGAGGTAACATGAGATAACTAATGATAGGCGATCGCCATATCACGCTGATCCTGATACAATCAAGTGAGATTAAAAACTTAAACTTTTTGTAATTCTACCATGACTAACGCTACTGCAACCCTTTTAATTTCCTGTCCCGATCGCAAAGGACTTGTCGCCTTACTTGCTAATTTTATCGCTTCCCATAATGGCAATATTATTCATGCAGATCACCATACTGATTTTACCGCAGGATTGTTTTTAAGTCGTCTGGAATGGCAATTAGACGATTTCGATTTAAAAACCGAAGAAATTACACCAGCTTTTAGTGAACTTGCCAAGGATTTACAAGCAAGTTGGCAATTACATTTCTCCTCAAAAGTTAGACGGATTGCGATCTGGGTAAGTCGTCAAGATCATTGTTTGTTAGACTTGATTTGGCGGCAGCGCTCTCAAGAAATCTGGGGTGAAATTCCGCTGATCGTCAGTAATCATGAAAAATTAAAACCTATTGCTGCACAATACGGTATAGATTTTGAGTATATTCCCATCACTAAAGACAATAAAGCTATTCAAGAAGCACGACAGTTGGAAGTTCTTAAAACTTATAACATAGATTTAGTGGTTTTGGCGAAGTATATGCAAATTCTAAGTCAAGATTTTATGATAAAATTTCCCAACGTGATCAATATTCACCATTCATTTTTACCAGCATTTATAGGGGCAAATCCCTATGAAAGGGCTTATGAAAGAGGGGTAAAAATCATTGGTGCAACAGCTCATTATGTTACGCCGGATCTAGATGCTGGCCCAATTATTGAGCAAGATGTTGTGCGCGTGAGTCATCGCGATGCAGTGTCGGATTTAGTTCGCAAAGGTAAAGATTTAGAAAGAGTTGTTTTGGCAAGGGCGGTGCGATATCATTTACAAAATCGTGTTTTGGTTTATGGCAATCGTACTGTTGTTTTTGCTTGATTTTTGAACTTTATTCGCGTTTTTTAGGTGACTTCACAGGTAAGGTTTGTTTGGCGACAAAGTAAGTCGCTTTGAGGCAAAAAAAACCGGGTTTTTGATTTTATTTTCTTCCTAGGGCGTCGGTACAGTATTAGACATTGACAAAACCGGGCAGATATGATGTGTCAATTGAAGAGCCTGTTAAATTCTCACCATCAGGAAGAAAGAAAAAACCCTATGCGTCCTCCCTTATGGCACAGGGGGAACGCATCTTATTGAACACTGTTCATCAGTGGTGAATAAATTCACCATTCAAAGAAGCTACAGACAGGTTTTGTAATCACTTTTTAGATAAAATAGGAACTGATTAATGGTGGTTTTTACCTAAGGTAAATTTTGAGAGAATAAAATATTACAACCACTTTTTACAAGTTGTATAATAGTTATTAATGAGTTGTTATTCGTGATAATTTAGTTAACTGCAACAGCGAGAATCTTAGTCAAATAGTCATCATCCCACCAGGCTCGAAGTCGCTTATTCTTTGTTCCAGTTTTTGAGGTTTTTTCTTGACTCAAAAGATTGAGTGAGATGTGTCTAAGGATGGCAAATTTTTGCGGAGCATTATCTTTTATAACCCGACAATCATCTTCACGAAAACCCACCTCTAATACCCAAGGTAAAAAATTTTTAATTCCCCAATGGCTGCGGACTGATTCACCAAATTTTTGAGCATCCTTGGGTAAACTACTAAGATAATAACGAGTTTTAATAGTTGTTTTTCTCTTGACTATTCTTACGGATTCTATCAGACCTATACTATAAAGCTTCTCCCATTAATTGTCGGGCTATATCTGCTCTTTGATGTCACTTAACATGGTTGTGATGTCAGATTTATGAGCGACAGTGATTGTTCTCTTTTTTTGTCGAATAAGCTGCAGGTGTCAAGCCTGAAAACCCTTGTCTAATTGTTTGTTTAAACAACGCTTCTATTCTGGCATACAGGGAGGGTTGATTTTTTTTAAGGTGATTATCTAATCTCCTCCTTGTTCGAGAATTGACTTCACAATTGACCTTTGACAGCCCATCGCATAGCTTGGTGACAATGCTTCCACTTAATTCTAATACTTTTAGTAAAGCCGGAATTGCTGTGATTTTATTAATGTTTGATCGACTTTAACTTGTCCTAAAACTAATCTTTGACTGGTTCCCCAAGCACGGAGCATATGAATCGCTTTTTTGTCTCCTCCCAAGAGTAAGAATGGCGAAGAGCTTTGCCATCAATTGCGATTACTTCTCCTCTCTTTGAAGCAGCTAATAGATTGAATCCAACTCAAAAAATATTGCTGAAATTGCTCAGGTTTGAGGCGAGAAAAGAAGGAGCGCCATTGTGTCATGGGTCGGGATGCCATTCGGCAATTCTCAAATTGTCTTTAACCGTTCGTATTTAGAAGAACCCGTAACTTTCGATATCCACCCATGTATCAGCACCGCAAATCACGGCACAAATTGAGAGGGTGATAATATCAATTAATTGATGATGTTTCCTCGGCTCAATTCTGGCATATTTTAAGTATAAAAAATGGTCGGAAATGGTAATTTGAGGTTTGAGTTACAGAATGGTAAACTCTAATTAAATCTTTTGTGGATACTCAATAATTCTGCTCCAATATACCACATTCTGTTAACATAAAATTTATATGCGTTCGCCCTGGTTGCTAGAGCCTCTGTGTTTTGGGCGATCGATCGCAACCTGGACTGACTTACTGTATCCGGTTGGGATATTTGCCTAATTTCATAGGGGTTAATGGTAATTGCAGCAGACATTTTTTGCCTCCGGGCACGATTGCGAAGGGTATAGATTAAGTATAGCAGTGCGATCGATAATTTGTGAATGGGCAATAGTGCGATCGCCCCGATCGCACTATTGTATCTTACAAGTCCCGATGAGTAAATTCCTTCGCATCTTTCCCCACATAACTCGCAGCAATATGGCCGTCTCCAACAACTCGATACTTATAGGTAATCAAACCCTCTAAACCAACAGGCCCGCGAGGCGGCATTTGCTGCGTGCTAATCCCCACTTCTGCACCGAAACCGTAGCGGAAACCGTCAGCAAATCGAGTCGAACAATTGTGATAAACTCCGGCTGCATCGACTGCATTTAAAAAAGTTTCGGCCGCTTCGCTGTCTTCGGTAACAATCACATCTGTATGTCTCGATCCGTAAGTATTGATGTGATTAATTGCCTCTTCTACAGAATCTACTATTTTGATTGATAAAATCAAATCGCTGTATTCTGTAGACCAATCTATTTCTGTCGCTTCTGCAATATTTGCTAAGATGCGGCGAGTTGGTTCGTCTCCCCGCAATTCGACTTTTTTCTGCTGCAAAGCTTGGGCGACAGCGGGCAGGAAAATGGGGGCGATTTCCCTGTGAACTAACATAGTTTCAATGGCATTGCAGGCGGCGGGATATTGAGTTTTGGCATCTACAGAAATCTCTACAGCTTTCTGAATATCCGCTGCTTTGTCTGCGTACAAATGACAAATTCCGTCGGCGTGTCCCAAGACGGGAATCCGGGTATTTTCCTGCACGAACCGCACGAAGGAATTAGAACCTCTGGGAATAATTAAATCTACGTATTCATCCATTTTCAGCAGTTCGATTGTTTCTTCCCGCGTGGTGAGCAACTGCACGGCTGCGGGATTAACCGCTGTTTCTGATAATGCTTGATGGATGACTTCTGTCAAGATTTCGCAGGAACGGACTGCTTCTTTGCCGCCTTTGAGAATAACGCCGTTGCCGGATTTGATTGCCAAGGATACTATCTGAATTAAGGCTTCTGGACGCGCTTCAAAAATAATGCCTAAAACGCCCAAAGGACAGGTGACGCGCTTTAGGATTAATCCTGTGTCCAATTCGCGGTGGATTTGGACGGCACCGATCGGATCTGGGAGTTTGGCAACATCTCGCACGCCCGCGATCGCACTTTGCAACTTGCTCTCATCCAACTTCAGGCGATCGTACAGCGGTTTCGCAATTCCATCCGCCTGGGCCGCCTTGCAGTCAGCAGCATTCGCCGCTAGAATATCCGCAGCAGCAGCTTCTAAAGCTTTAGCAATAGCCTCAATCGCTTGATTTTTAGCACCGGCGGACAAAACTGCCAATTTTCTAGCAGATGCGCGCGTTTTTTGGGCAATTTCAATAATCGACATAGCAGTAAGTTTTAAATAGTTTTCGGTTTTGAGTTGAGAATTGAATCCCCACAAATAAATTTAGCGGGCGGTTTTCAATCTTAAAAAAACAGACGAAATTATATATTTTTGTTGAGACTCCTTACCGCGATCCGTACTGACAGGTTAAAACAGTGAAGTATAGATAAAATCCCACGGCGATTACCATTTGTCAATAACCTTTGGAGATTATTATGCCATCTCAAGCTCCTTTACGCAAGGCAGGGCGATCGCCCAAAGCCGGCGTTAAATTAATACAGAAAACTGGCGGCAACCTCTTTTTAGCTTCCGGCGTTACCATCACCATGCTGTTTGGTATGGTGTTGGCGCTATCCTTAGCCACGGTTTTCATTATCAACAGCCCAGCTCCAGTCGCCGGATTGGCGATCGCACTTCCGATTACCCTAATTTTTAACATAGCAGCTTTTTTTCTATCGCCTTACTTGATGGACTTAACCCAAAATTGGCTGTACAATACTCGCTGGGTTTCCCTAGCAGAAATTGAAAACCTCAGTCCCGAAACAGCAAAAGTTATTAAGAAGGTTTGCAAACAGAAAAAACTGACTCAGCCGCGGTTAGGAATTATCGACGACCAAAACCCCACTGCTTTTACCTACGGTTCCTTTCCTAACAGCGCTCGCTTAGTCGTCAGTCAAGGTCTTTTTACTTATTTAGACGACGAAGAAATTGCCACTGTTTACGCCCACGAACTCGGTCACATCGTCCACTGGGACTTTGCAGTAATGACTTTAGCTTCGACTTTGGTACAAATTACTTACTTAATTTACACAACAGCTCAAAGGCTAGGTCGTAAGGGTGGCGACAAAGCTAAAGATGCGGCGGGTACTGTAGCTGCAGTTGCTTATTTATTTTACATCGCCGGCACTTATTTGTTGCTGTATTTGTCGCGGACGCGAGAATATTTTGCCGACCATTTTGCCGCCGAAACTACTGGAAATCCCAACGCTTTATCCCGCGCTTTGGTAAAAATTGCTTACGGTATTTTGGAAGAAGGACAAAGAGGAACGGAACCCAGCCGCTTGTTAGAAGGAACTCGCGCTTTAGGCATTTACGATGCGAAAGCTGCTACTTCTACCGGCACTGCTTACCGGATTTCTTCGGAACCCGAAAAAATTGGGCGAGTGTTTCTGTGGGATATGTTCAATCCGTGGGGTTGGTGGATGGAGTTGAATTCAACTCACCCGCTAACTGGTAAGCGAGTTCGCGCTTTGAGTACCTACGCAGAACAATTGGGCTTGAATATTGAGTTTGATATGGGCAAAATTGTTGGGGAAGGCCGCAATTTGAGCAAGCGGAAATTGTACGGCAATTTTGTGTTCGATTTGCTGCTGTACAGTGCGGAAACTCTGGGATTGGCGGTGGGTTTTGCGATCGGCATTTCGCTGTCTGCTGCGAATCCGATGATGATAGTTGCTTGTCCTTTGATCGGTTTGGGTGCGGGAATTTTGCTTAAAGCTTTGGTAATGTTCCCCAATTACGCACAAGCAGAACAATTAGATGTTTTAACCTTAATGTCTGACCCCTATGCAAGTCCTTTGCGCGGTCAACCTGCGAAACTGCAAGGCGAATTAATTGGTCGCGGCGACGCGGGTTATGCGTTTGGTTCCGATCTAAAATTGCAAGACAAAACGGGAATGATTTATCTGCGCTATGCTTCTCGTTTTGGGCCGATTGGTAATTTTTTGTTTGGGATGAAACGGGTTAAAAGTTTGATTGGTATGGATGTTAGCGCTTTGGGTTGGTTCCGCCGGGGTGTCGCACCTTGGATGGATTTGATTCGGGTTGAAAGCGATAGCGGTACGACGGTTAGCAGTTATCACCGTTTCTGGTCTTTTGTGATGGGGATTGGTGCGATCGCGATCGGTATTGCATCTCTATTCGTGTCGTTTGCTGCTTGAAAATAAAAAGGATACTCCCAGACACGCAAACTCGATCTGTAGGGTGTGCAACCTGCACCTTACCATTGTTTTATTTGAAAGGTTGTAACCGGTTACTGTCGAAGAGTCTGGGAACCCATCTAACGGCCGAAAAAATGATTGTTATACCATTTTTCTAAAATCGTGCAACACTCTTCGACCCCCCCTAGCCCCCCCTTGTAAAGGGGGGGGACAAGAACACTGTTGCATTCTTTTTTAAAATTGGTATTAGCTGGCGATTTTCTGTTTTTTTGAGGGGGTAATTG
>NZ_CAWPRX010000198.1:0-4060 GCF_963890365.1 Tychonema sp. LEGE 07196
AATATCTCCGTACTTGACATTTTGGGAGATACTAATGAGAATTCTTTGAGATGCACGCTAACTTGCTCTCCTTTTTTGGATACAATACCTAATTTACCACGGTTTGAGCCTTAACTGAACCGTATTGGGCGATCGCCAACTAATCTCGATTGTTACCAGTCGCGGCACCCAAACATCGAATCCCGATGAGTTTGTGTCTGCAGAAATTTCTCAGCAAGTATTTCGGGGAGAGACTGATATTTATTTAAACGAGGTAGAAACAACAACGGCTTATCGAGTCGTTGGAGGTGGGGAAAATCGCGATTCTGCGAGTAAAAGAATTGAGGCGGATCAGGTGACAGCGATTTATTTGTCGCCGCAAGACCCGGATTATTTTGCTGCTGGGGGGCATCCTGTAGCTTTGTACCGATATCGGTTGGAGTTGTTACCGGGAGAATAAGTTGATTGTCGTTTTATTAGATCGAGCGCATGAAATCTGCACGTTGTTCGACATCAGTTCAAAAAATAGTGCGATCTTCGCTAAGGATTTTTACGAGATTGCTTCAGTTTTTCTACTTTTCTCAGGTTTTCTCTGGCTTGTAAGTTGTTCGGAGCGAGTTCGATAGCTCGCTGGAAAGCTGCGATCGCTTCTTCTAGTTTGTGCTGTTGGCTTAGTGCCACGCCTAAAGCATCGTAAGCCGAGGCATTTTTTGGATCTAACTGAATTCCTTGCCCCAGCACTGCGATCGCTTCTTCTAGCTGTCCTACATCCATTAGTAATCCACCCAAAATCCTAAAAGCCCGAGCATTTTTTGGATCTAGCTGAATTGCTTGCCGAAAAGCTGCGATCGCCTCTGGTAATCTTCGTTGCTGCTTGAGAGAATTACCCAAATCGTAGTAAACCGCTGCATTTTCTGGGTTTTGCCCAACAGCTTGAATGTCAAGAGCTCTGGCTTCATTCATTCTACCTACCCGAGTGAGTGATGCCCTCAAACGGCTGCGAATATCAGCATTTTTAGGCGCCATTGCTAAGGCTTGGCGGTAGAAATGGATAGCTTCATCAATTTTCCCTCTATCGTTCAGTGCGGTGGCCAGAAGCACATAAGTATCAACGGAATTTATGTCAAGTGCAATGGATTGCCGGAATACCTCGATCGCCTCATCTAATTTTCCCTGCTTGACCAGTACCCTCCCCAAATTATTGTAGGCTATTGAATTTTCTGGGTTTAGTTTAATGACTTGGCGGTAGTTGCTAATTGCCTCATCTAGCTGGCCGTGCTGTAATAGCAAACTGCCCAAATTATTGTAGACAGAGGCCTTTTGGGGGTCAATTACAATAGCTTGGCGGAGTGCGGCTATTGCTTCTTCGGTTTTTCCATTTTGTCTGAGAATATCGCCCAAAATATCATGAAATTCGGCAGATTTCGGGTCAATTTTAATGGCTTGACGCAAGTAGGATATCGCCTCTTCCAATTTCCCCTGCTGTCTCAATGCCTCGCCCAGCTCGCTGTAGGATTGAGCAAGTTTGGGGTCAATTTTAATAGCTTCTTGAAGGAAATATATTGCCTCGTCGAGTTTGCCCTGAAGTCTGAGGGCAATTCCCAGAGAACTGTAAGTTCGAGCCATTGTCGGGTCAAGTTGGATTGCTTGCCGAAAGTAGGATATCGCTTCATCCAGTTTTCCTTGTTTGGCTAGGGCAAGACCTAAATTGTTGTAAGGGTAAGCGTAAGTAGGATCTATTTGTAAAGATTGACGGAACGAAATTATTGCTTCGTCCAGTCTCTTCTGCCGCGTTAACGTTACGCCGATATTGTTATAAGCAACTGCATGAGCGCTAGCTGGGGTTCCGAATTCATTTGGTACACTCAAAGCTTGGCGGTAAACTGCGATCGCCTCTTCCCATTTCCCTTGACTGTACAGTGCCCACCCCAGATTGGTATATCCGTATGCGTTGTTTGGGTTAAGTCTGATAACTTGCCGAAAAATATTTTCTGATTGGGAGTAATTGCCGGCATTTTGAGCCTCGGTTCCCTGTTGAAATAATTCATCAATATTTTGAGCAACAGCGATTTGCCCAGTAGTAGCCAGGGATATTACTAACAGGAGAGCGCATAACTTAGTAAGCTTCATAATTCCCCTCTCATTTATTCAAGTTTTTTATAACTCTTAGCTTGATTTATAAATTATGCTAACAATTATAAAATTTTACGCAGGGCATCTATTTTATTTTTTTACACTTGTTTCGATTTAAAACTATTTGATTTGATAGCAGTGCGCCCAATCT
This sequence comes from Tychonema sp. LEGE 07196, assembly GCF_963890365.1. Classification (NCBI taxonomy): domain Bacteria; kingdom Bacillati; phylum Cyanobacteriota; class Cyanophyceae; order Oscillatoriales; family Microcoleaceae; genus Tychonema; species Tychonema sp. LEGE 07196. The sequence goes on from NZ_CAWPRX010000198.1 coordinate 2,264, forward strand.
AACATTTATATAAAAAAAATCAGAAGGTAAAAAATTAGTTTTTTACCTTCTAACTAGCGACTTTCCGATTTCCCGTTACTGAACAAACTTCTTGAATGCCAGCGTCACGTTGTGGCCGCCAAATCCAAAGGAATTCGACAGCGCTACATCAACTTTTAGATCGCGACTTGTATGCGGAACATAGTCTAAATCGCACTCTGGATCGGGATTCTCCAGATTGATTGTCGGCGGAATTTTGTCATTGGCGATCGCCATTACCGCAGCCACCGCCTCAATTCCCCCAGAACCGCCCAAAAGATGGCCGGTCATTGACTTGGTAGAACTAATTGCTACTTTGTAAGCGCTTTCCCCCAAAACCTTCTTAATCGCCTTCGTTTCAGTAGAGTCGTTGGGAAGCGTACTCGTGCCGTGGGCGTTGATATAACTCACCATATCCGGTGTCAAACCAGCATCCTTGAGCGCTAAAGCGATCGCCCGCGAGGCACCCTCGCCCCCCGGTACTGGGGATGTCATGTGATACGCATCGCAGGTTAAACCGTAGCCGACGATTTCTGCGTAAATTCTCGCGCCGCGCGCCAGAGCGTACTCCATTTCTTCTAGAATCAGAATGCCAGCGCCTTCGCCGACGACAAAACCGTCCCGATCGCGATCGAACGGACGGCAAGCATGAGTCGGGTCATCGTTGCGAGTCGAAAGCGCCCTCGCCGCCGCAAAACCCGCCACGCACAAAGGTGTCACCGCAGCTTCCGTACCGCCGCAAATCATCGCTTGCGCGTAACCGCCCTGAACCATGCGAAACGCATCGCCCACCGCATTTGACCCCGCAGCACAAGCCGTCACCGTGCAAGAGTTCGGCCCCTTAGCGCCCGTTTGAATTGCCGTCAGACCTGCTGCCATATTCGCAATCATCATGGGAATCATAAACGGGCTGCACCGATCGGGGCCGCGAGTCAAATAGATCTCTTGCTGATCTTCCAAAACCTTCAGCCCGCCAATGCCAGTGCCAAGAATGACACCCACCTGTTCTGCGTTCAGGTCGTTAATCTCAAACTTCGCATCAGCTAGAGCTTGTTTGCTCGCTGATACCCCAAATTGAGCAAAGCGATCCATCCGCTTTGCTTCCTTGCGCTCTAAATAGTCGTGTGGGTTAAAACCCTTCACCTCTCCAGCAATCCGGCAGTCGTGCCGCGACGCATCGAACAAAGTAATCGGGCCGATGCCATTTTTCCCCGCCAGCAACCCGTCCCAATATTCGGACAAGGTATTGCCGATCGGTGTAATCGCGCCGAGACCAGTGATAACAACGCGCTTACGCTCTAAATTTGTCATGATTTCAGTTTCAAAAAATTAAACACCCAGAACGCAGAACAAAAGAGGAGTTTTTAGTTTTTTTAACTTCTCTCCTCTTAGGGGAAAAGACAGGTATTTTATGCTTTTGGAGCTGCAAGTTTGCTGCTGATGAAATCTACAGAAGCTTGAACCGTGGTAATTGATTCGGCTGCTTCGTCGGGAATTTCAATATCAAACTCTTCTTCCAAAGCCATGACCAGCTCTACTGTATCTAGGGAATCTGCTCCTAAATCGTTAGCAAAGTTGGCTTCCGGCTTGACTTCGCTCGGATCGACTTCGAGTTGATCGGCCACAATTTTCTTGACTCTGGCAAAAATGTCGTCTTGACTCATAACATCCTGTCCTCATTGGTTGCTGCGTATCTAATCTTATCCGAAAGGGGGATCTGCAAGAAAAAGGGTTGCCGCTTTTCTAAGTGACACGAGGGAGAGGGGGAGAGGGGGAGAT
>NZ_CAWPRX010000199.1:0-40957 GCF_963890365.1 Tychonema sp. LEGE 07196
GCTGGAGAGAGGGAAAAAATCGAACCTCAACATCCATCCTTTACATCTAAATCCGTTAAATCCGTTAAATAATCCGTTGCCGAACTTCCTTCTTCCCTCGGACTTCTTCCTTCTTCCTTCTTCCTTCTTCCCCCAACATCCGTTAGTTTAACGGGGGGCTATCCGTTGCAGTTCCTTGGCTTGCTCTAAAATTTGCTCAAAGTCTTCATCGCTCAACCGCTGGATGTAGTTGATTTTGAACTCTTCTAGGAAGTCGGACAGCAGCAGTTGTATTTCTTGCCAGGTTTGCTGCTGTTGCAGTTCGGCTCCTAAAGCTTGCCCGAAATGCTGGACTAGCTGGCTTGAGAGTTTAGTGCCTACGGGGTCTTCGCTGGCGGTTTTAAAGGCTTCGTAGGCATCTTGGGGGCCGAGGGTGACTAATTTGGATAGCTCTGCAACTAATTGCTCTGCTAGCTGTGCGGGAAGGTTTCCCAGTCCGGGTACTTGCTTCCATCCTTGATAGAGGGGGGATTGTTTGAGAAATAATTCTATATTGTAGCGGAGGAGGGCTTCTAGGTCGGGCTGGAGTTGTGGCAGGACTTTGTAGACGGTGATTTGGACTAGATGGGTGGCGATCGCTTCTATTTCGTTGATATTGTTGATGTCTAGATAGGCGTGTTTGGGAGATTGAAATAGTTGACGGGCTAGTTCGCCTGTGGTAATTGATTCTTGCATCTGGTTGATCAAGCGAATTACTACTACTTCGGTCAATTCTTGGGCGAAGTTGGCGACGAAACCTCGGCTGATTTGGGTGCGTATGGGTTGGAGGTCTGGCATTTTGGCTTGGTGAATGCGAATTATGACGGGCAATACTCGCAACAGACGCCAGAATGGGAGGAACAGAAAGATGTCGTACCACCGCCACAGCAGGGCCGATCGCCAAGTGACGCTGCGGTGTCGGCGGCTGATGAAGTAGGTGCGGGCGAGAAATTCGATCGCGAATAAAGCCATAAATGGCAGGTCGATTTGCCAGAATTTGTCAGTAAATTCGCCGTTTTCTCCCATCGTCCGGTAATAGTTGGTGGCGATTAACGGCTTGATTTTGGCATCAAACCAAGTGATTTCTTGTTGCCAGCCTTTTTTGTTTAAATAGTTTTGACTCCAGAATGTTGTGAATGATTGTTTGGCGGAGTCTTGCGGATTCGGGACGCGATCGCGCATCCGGTCTTTTATTTTTTCTAGTGCACCGCTTTTTGATGCTACTTGAAAGGGATCTTCGTCGATCATTTTTGCGGTCAGATTGTTGATTTCCTGCAATTTGGCTGCTACTTGGGGAGATTGCAAGCCTGTTTGCACTACTAGAATTTTTAATTCTTCTAAAGTTTCTAGATATTTCTTGGTGTCTCGGTGCGGTTTAATTCCTTTAAATGGGTCATAAATTTTGGTAATAACTGGTAGTTGCCGGAAGTAAAAATCACGCCACGGTATGTAAGTTATGTCAAATAATACTAGACTGAAATTTCCGATGGCGACGAGTGCCATGAACCGCTCGAACCAGGGAATTTTTGCTAATTTTTTGCTGTTGGCGGGAGTTTTAGATGGCGGTAGTTTGGGTGTCACTGTCAGTTCCTAATTAAGTAGACCGAACGCAATAAATTTAGGTGGTAATAGCTGAAAAAAAACAGCAGCTTAAACTGGGTAATTGTCGATCGCGCAATCCGAGTGCGATCGAGCCAGCTAATATTTATTTTAATGTAGGGAGAGTTAGGGAGTTTGGGATGGTTGATTGGGCTGGGTTTTGGTAAAATTTTATACTTGACAGAGGTTGAGGTCGATCCTCTTCGAGGGCTTCGCTAACGAACTTGAGGACAGCGACACCTCCGGTTAGTCTGCTTCTCTCTGGCAATAAAATTATATCTCAGGCAGAATCCTAAGTTTTGTTTTCGGCATTGCAAAACTAACTGGCTGGGTAATAAATTACTATTTTTGTTAAATCTGCTGGCTATTTGACCGCTAAATCAAATGTATTGAGCCGATCGAAGTTTAGGATTAGACTTGGACTTCGAGTTTGAGGTCAAACCATCAAGAGAGTTATACTTGCTTAGGGGCAGTCTGGCGAGAGCGATCCCGAGGGCGACGGCGGCGGCTGCTATGCTAAGGTGCCCAGTCTCGCCTCCACAAACACCAACTCGCGATCGGACTCTTGAATAAAATGACACCCCGAGTATAATTTTTCACATTTTTTTAATATATGACATACTGCCTTAATCTCGATTGCCCAAGAGACAAGCGTCAGAACCCACCAGGCACAAAGTATTGTCTTAATTGTGGTTCAAAGCTGCTGCTAAAAGACCTTTATGCAGCTACTGAGCCGCTACGCGATGGGGGATTTGGTAGAACTTTTAGAGCGGTAAATCATGGAAAATTTGAGGAATTATGCGTTATAAAACAGTTGTCGCCCCCTCTAGAGTTTCAGCGAAAACCTACTCATTTCAAAAAGTATGTCCGACTGTTTGAACAAGAAGCAAGGCGACTTTACGAACTGAAACACCCGCAAATTCCTCAGTTAATTTCTTATTTTGAGGAAGATGGGCGCTTGTATTTGGTGCAAGAGTTTATTGATGGTAATAATTTAAAGGATGAGTTAGAAAAATATGGTGCTTATAGCGAAACTAAGATAAGGGAACTGCTGTTAGATTTGTTACCTGTGCTGAATTTTGTTCACGAGCGCAATGTAATTCACCGGGATATTAAGCCTGAGAACGTGATCCGGCGAAATCGCGATCGCAAATTCGTGCTGATAGATTTTGGGGTTTCCAAACAGGTAGTAGCTGAGGCTCCTACCAAGGCAGGAACCAAGTTAGGAACTCCAGGTTACGCGGCTCTAGAACAGCGTCACGGTAGGGCTGTTCCTGCTAGTGACCTTTACAGTTTAGGAGTGACTTGCATTCGTTTGCTGACTTCTGTTATGCCTTATTTGGATATCTACGGCGACATTCACGATGACCTTTACGATCCGCTCGAAGGTCGCTGGCTTTGGAGGGAGGCTTTGCCGAAAGGAACAAAAATCAGCCAGGATTTAAGTCAGATTTTGGATAAATTGATTCAGGAATATGTCAAAGACCGCTATAAGTCTGCTCCAGAAGTTTTGAAAGTTATCAAACCTCCTATTGTTGTGGTGCCTGGACTGGTAAATTTGCAGCAAGCAACAGTTCTCAGTCCTTCATTACCGACTCAGCCCGTGACTGGTACTCCGCCAGTTTCTGTTAATTTAGAGTCAGAAAAAGGCATTGATTATTCTCACTTGGAAAGGCTGCTTGCTGCTAAAAATTGGCGGGGTGCTGATGAAGAAACTTCTGTGAAAATGCTGGAGGCTATGGAGCAAGTTTCTACTGGTTATTTGAGCGAGGAAGATATTAGGAAGTTTCCCGTTAAGGATTTAGAGACGATTGACCAACTTTGGGTTAGGTACAGTCACCGCAGGTTCGGCTTTTCTGTGCAAAAAAATTTGTGGGTAAAGTTGGGGGGAAAGCCTGGTGTTTATGATGCTACTGTTTGGGAGAAATTTGGCGATCGGGTGGGGTGGCGGGTTAACGGTGAGTGGGTATATTATACTGAATTGAATTTTACTTCTAAGGCAATGCCTGGACATTTGCCGGGAGGGACTGTTTTTGGGTGGGAAGGTGGGGTTTTGTGCGGTGTTTTGGGTTTGGGCGGGATCTGGTTTCTGCTGTCGCGCCGAGATTTGTAGGAAGAAGGAATAAGAAAGTCGGAAGCAGGGGCTAAAGGCAGGAATTCAGCAATAATATACCTCTTGTACTTATTCACAAATTATCTGAAATTATCTGCGTATATCTGTGTTGTATCTGCCTAACATCTGCGGTTTATGTATTAATGGAGGAGTTATGCAATATTGTTTAATAGTAACTAAGTTTTGACGGCGGCTCCGATCTTGGGTTCGATCGAGCCTGCTGAACAATATTATAGTTTACTTGGCCGATCGCACATCAGATTGAACGCTAGATGTACAATTAGTCAAAAGCTAGTCGCAGTCGCAGTCACAGTCGTTTGGGGGATTTTTTGAACTAGACGAGCGCGGCGGCGCAGAAACCGGGTTTTTTACCCAAATATGGCGGGGATCGCCAAAAATAGACAGTTACAGGATGAATGAGCAAGGCCGGAAGAGTCTTGGGAAGTCGGGGATTGTCAAGAAAAGGTAAACATCGCGTAGAATTTTAATGTCGCGGCACTAGGAGCAAGCACTTTGAGATTGGTGATTCTGGGAGGGCCAGGAGCGGGAAAGGGAACTCAGGCTGAACTACTGTGCAGCAATTTGAACATCCCTTTGCTGGCGTTAGGGGACATTCTGCGGGCGGAAATCGCAGCTAAAACAAACTTGGGCAAGTTGGCGGTGCCTTATGTGGAATCCGGGGATCTAGTTCCTGATGAAATTTTGATTAAGTTTATCGGCCGCCGGCTTTTGCTGTGGGATGTCTTTAATGGCTGGCTGTTGGAGGGATATCCGCGAACGGCTTTTCAAGCTGAAGAATTAGATTTTTTATTAGAGGGTTTGTCGCAGGAGCTAGATTGGGCAATTTGGCTGAAGGTTCCCAATGAAGTTTTGTTGAGCCGATCGATCGAACGCGATCGATCGGACGACGAGCCAGAAATTTTACACCGCAGGCTAGATTTGTTCGAGGAGCGCACTATTCCTATTTTAGAGTATTACGAATACCGCCACAAACTGTTAACTGTCAACGGCGACCAATCCCCCGAACAAGTGCAGCAAGATATTCTTAAAGTAGTCAGTAGTCAGTAGTCAGTAGTCAGTAGTCAGTAGGCAGTAGCTGTTATTTATTGATTGTTACCAATAACGAATAACAAGTAACAAATAACAAGTAACAAGTAACAAATAACGAATAACAAATAACAAATAACTTATGTCAATAAAACGTGCAGATGGCAGACAGCCAAATCAACTTCGTCCGATTAGTTTCGATCGCGAATTTACGAAATTTGCCAGCGCCTCGGTGCTCGCAAAAAGCGGCGATACTCAGGTACTGTGCAGCGTTACAATCAAGCCGGGAGTGCCTAGGTTTCTGGAGAATACCGGAAAAGGCTGGCTGACTGCGGAGTACCGGATGTTACCGGGTTCTACGCCGCAGCGGCAAGAACGGGAATTTATGAAGTTATCGGGACGCACTCAAGAGATTCAGCGGTTGATTGGCCGCAGTTTGCGATCGTGCTTGGATATGCAGCTTTTGGGCGAACGCACGATACTTGTCGATGCGGATGTTTTGCAAGCTGATGCGGGGACTCGCACGACTTCAATTAATGGCGGGTTTGTGGCTGTGGCTGATGCTTTGAATAAGTTGGTGCAAAAAGGTGATTTGGGGCAGTCGCCCTTAATTCGCCAAGTGGCGGCCGTGTCTGTGGGACTTTTGGAAAATGAGCTATTTTTAGATTTGAATTATCTTGAAGACGTGGCGGCAGAAATTGATTGTAATGTGGTGATGAATGGGGATTTGAATATCATCGAAATTCAGGGAACTGCGGAGGAGGGAAGTTTTAGTCGCAGTCAGTTAAATCAAATTTTGGATGTGGCAGAAACTGGGATTCAAGAATTGTTGGAGGCTCAGCGGCAAGCTTTTTAACTTGGTTAATTTTAACCTCGTGATTACCGACATTAATCATTTATTCATCCCGATCGAACTCAGCTAAGATGTTACGAATCTCATTAGGACTAATATCTTCTCGGTCTGATTTAGAATAAATGGTTAATAGCAGTACGCTAGTCGGTGATTCAACTTGATAGATCAGTCGATAACCAGCGCTTTTTCCTTTTTGGATATTGCTATTTCTGACTCTTACCTTCAAGATGACATAATTTTCACCCATTCCGGGGATGCGATCGCCAGTAAAATTACCCCCTTGGAATTGTTCAATAATTGGCTGAGTATCTAACCTGATATTGCGATATTTTTTTGATAATTCACGCAAATTCCGTTTGTACTCAGGCGTTAAATCAATCTGTACGAAACGCATTTCATTCGACATCTATTCCCTCCCACATTTCCGAAAGGGGGATGCGCTGTCCGGCTTTTGCTTGCTGTAATGCTCTCCTGAGACTTGCTTTCACTTCGGCAATGGGAGTATCATCAGGATCGATTTCGGTTTCCTCTGTTACTTCGGGAAAAAGTACGATAACTCGCACGCGGCTGGGAGGGAAGTCTTCGATCGCGCGATCGAGAAATAATTGACCTTTTTCATCCAGGGTTCCCGTTACTTCAACAGCTTTCATCTGTTTCTCCTGAAGGTATTTTTTACCAATTATATCACTTCCTATGAGGGTTTAACAAAGTTGATAGTTTAGAGCGATCGCCCTTCATCAATCCTCGCGCAGGGAAGCCAATCTTCCTGTTATCCTAGAAACAGACTTCATTACTCGATCGCAATTATGGTTGCTTTACCCGATCGCCCATTGATGAGCGCAGAAGAATACCTGACTTGGGAACCCACCCAAGAAGAACGCTACGAGTATTGGGATGGCGAAGTAGTCGCCATGACCGGCGGCACCCGCGATCGCAATCGAATTACCTTCAACTTCTCGAAACTCCTGGATGATGCCCTTGTCGATCGCCCTTGCGAGATGTACATGACGGATGTAAAAGCGCAAGTAGAACGAGGGCAAAAATATTTTTATCCTGATGTTATGGTAACTTGCGACGAGCGCGATAACGATCCGCAATTAGTGCAATTTCCTTCCTTGATTGTCGAAGTTTTATCACCTTCCACAGAAGCAGCGGATCGCGGCACCAAATTTGCTAAATACCGCCAATTTTAAACCCTGCAAGAGTATGTTTTAGTGCAAGTTCAAGAGCCAGGAGTAGAACTGTTTCGACGCAATCAACAGAGTCAGTGGGTGCTCTCGGAGTATGGTTTGGGCGATTCTTTGCTACTTGAATCGGTGGGTGTGGAAATTGCGATCGCAGATTTATACCGCCAAGTACAATTTTCTTAGTCCGCAGAGGCAGACATTGTTTGTAGAGAAGCAAATTCCCTTCGTCCTTTCTTTCTTTCTTTCTTTCTTAGTCCGCGGAGGCGGACATTGTTTGTGTAGCCGCGAATTCCATTCGCCCGGTATCCAACGGAAATTCACCTAATATTCACCCAGTATTCACCCAATATTGGCCGGATAATTCACCCAATATTCGCCCAATATTCGCTATTTCTTACAAAGATTATCGCGGGGCGATCGGAATCTCAATCACAAACTCGCTACCCTCTCCCGGTGCAGAAATGCAAGTCAAATTTCCCCCGTGCGAACTAACAACAATCGAGTGAGAAATCGACAACCCCAAACCAGTCCCAGAACCCACCGGTTTAGTTGTAAAGAACGGATCGAATATCTTGTGTAGCACCTCAGCACTCATCCCCGGCCCGCTGTCAGCAATTCTAATTATCGCCGAATTCCTGTCTGTCAACTCCGTAGAAATTGTAATAGCCGGCTGTTTTTGAGAGCTTTCCGGGTAATCTCTTGCCAAAAGCAGCGCATCAATTGCATTTGTCAAAAGATTCATAAATACCTGATTCAACTGCGACGCATAACAAGTAATTAAGGGCAGTTGGCTATAATTTTTAATCACCTCAATTCCCAAACGTCCGCCCTCTTTCCTCAAGCGCGGTTGCAGCAGCATCACCGTACTGTCAATACCTTCATGGATATCAACCGACTTCATTTGCGCTTCGTCGAGGCGCGAAAAATTCCGCAAGCTCAGCACAATATCTCGGATTCTTTCCGCTCCAACTTTCATCGAATCCAGCAGTTTTTGCAAATCTTCGCTCAAAAATTCCAGTTCAATTGTTTCTATTTCCTCTAGAATTTCATCCACAGGTTCGGGATAGTTTTGCTGATAAAGCTCGATCAATTTCAGTAAATCTTTTACATATTCGCTAGCAGGATTGAGATTGCCGTAAATAAAACTTACAGGATTATTAATTTCGTGGGCAACACCAGCCACCATTTGCCCCAAGCTAGACATCTTTTCGGTTTGGATTAATTGAGCTTGAGTGAGTTTTAGCTCGCGCAAAGTTTGTTCTAAACGCTCGTTTTTTTCATTTAACTCCTGCGTCCGCTCTTGCACTTTCTGCTCTACCGAATTGTAAAGCAGAGCATTGTCTAAAGAAATTGCAACTTGGGAAGAAAGCAGCCTTAAAACTTCTAATCTGTGAGCATTAAATGCTCCGATTGTTAAGTTGTTTTCTAAATAAAGAATGCCGATTAATTTGCGTTGATTGACTATCGGCGTACACAAAAGAGATTTGAGCTGGTGTTTTACCACATAAGGATCTGCCGTAAATCGCCCCTCAGCCGTCGCATTGCTCAACACCACGTCCGAGCGAGTTCTTTCCACAAAATTAATCACCGTCACAGGTAAATCCTGACATTCTTCAACAGGCGTAAATTGCAGCACCGCTACATCTTCAGCAATTACTGACGCTTGAGCTGAAATTAACAATTTTTCATCTCTCACCAAAATCAAAGAACCGGATTGTGCGCCCGCGTTTTCCAGCGATATCCTCATCAAAGAAGCCAGCAATTTGTCTAAAACAATTTCGCTGGAAATTGCTAGAGATGCTTTCATTACACTTGCTAAATCTAGCACTCTCGCATCGCTGCCAGTAGAAGTATGAATAGTTGTTGTAGTTGGATTGTTGTTAAAACTTCCGTGAAGCGGGGTCATTTCTCGCAACTGCGGATACTTTTGTTCTAAATCTTCAACTTTGCGGACAGCGCCCCAGCGCAAGTAGCACGAGTGAGCTTCGCGCAAGTGGATTTTGGCATATTGATATTTACCTTTACTCAACCAAAATTTGGCGGCTAGTTCGTTAGCGAGGGCTTCATTTTGGATAAATTCGTTGTCTTGAGCTAAATTTATCGCGAAATCGTAAAGCTCTACAGCTTCTGAGTCTTTTTTGGTAATTCTAGCTATTTCTGCTTGTACTAAAAGGTACTTGTGCAGAAAGTTTTCGCGGCAGTTGTCCGCCCAAATCTTCATCTCTTTTTGATTGGCTTCTAACTTTTTCAGGTATTGTTTTTGCTTGTCTTTTGCAACAGTGGGAAAAACTGCTGCTAAAACTAGAGAAAAGAAAAAGTTCCATTCGGTAGCGGGTATTGCTGCGGTAATAAAAGATAGCTGCTTTTCTACTTCCAAAGCTAGTTGCAGCGCTTCGTTGTAGTTGCCGTACCAGTACATTACCTGGCATTTGCGAATCTGATAAAGGCACAGCGAGTACAAATTTTGATGAGCTAGACAGTTTTGTACGTATTCAGCTTCGCTGATATCTTCGCTCTCAAATACAAACTTGTCAGAAGTGAGTTGGCTCAAGTTGCGGAGAATCAACTCTGCTCCTAATAATATATCGGTAACAAGTTGATTTTTGGTTTTTTGGCTAAATAGCAAATACCTGCTGGTGTCTGCCAGCATGAGGGATATTTCTTTCCCTTGAAAAAAGTAGTTTGCTATGCGGTTGGAGAGAATATAACCCGCGTATTCTAAATCTCCTGATTCTAAGGCAGCTTGATATCCTTCATTGCTGATGGCGTGGCAATCTTTGATATGGTTGAACCAGTAATAAAAAATACTGACTAAGGAGGAACAAGCTCTGCATTTCAAGCCGATATTTCCAGATTTTTCGCTCAAATTTAGGGACAACATGGCAAATTGATAAGCTGCTTTGTAATCTCCATAAACAGCGTTTAAGAACATACCGTAGCCCGCGTAGCAGAGAGATGCTTCGGGAACTAAACCGTAGGTGAGAGAGAGATTGACTCCTTTTAAGACGCTGACTTTCCACAAGTCGGGATTTTTGAGGTAAGCTGATGTTAATAAGTTTGTGATTAATTTGACGGCAACTTTTTTGTCTGGTACGGTCATTTCTGGTGCGTCAATTAAGGAAGAGATGTCTTTACCTGCTAAAAGTTTTTTGGCTGTTGCTGATTCTTCGGAGATGACTTTTTGCAGCCCGTCTAGCGGTAAGTCAATTCCCAGCAAGTTCAAAGCTTGGATTCCGGCTTTAACGGCTTCTTCGTACTTGGCGCGGAGGGTGTACTGTACGATCAGCAGGTTGTAAATTTCTACTTTTTCTAAGGGCGATCGCGCTTTTTGCAAAGTTATGTTAATAAATTCTTCTGAATGCTCGAAATAGCCGTTTAGATACTCAACATTTGCCCGCTCCATGTGCAGAGCAAAGGCTAAGTCGTAGTAAAAATCCCAAATATCGGCCGTCAAACCGTCCATACCAGCAGTCAAATACTCCAAAGCCGCAACATAAGCCGTGGCATCTTTAGCTCGGCGGGCGGCGTCTAAATTCAGGGTTGCTAGTTCAATTAATTCTCGCTCGTCTCTAATTAGCGATCGAGCTACATTCAAGTGATCGACTAATTCAAAAATTCTGTCAGCGCGATACTCAGCCGGAGTGTTTTCGAGGATTTGCCTGCCTATTTTCAGGTGAACTGCCTTTTTTTCCGAGTCGTCGATCAGAGCGTAAGCTGCTTGTTGTACGCGATCGTGCAAAAACTTATAATTCAGAATCAACAGCGGAAACATCACATAATCTAAGGACTTGCTTTCCAATTCCGAAGTTGGCAAAATCAGTCCCGACTTAATCGCTGGCAGTAAGTGCGAAAAAGTTTCAGACGCTTCTTTTTCATTAATTAAAGAAAGAGTATTTAAATCAAATTCGTTGCCCAAACAAGCCACTAAACGCAAAACTTGCTGCGTTTCCAACGGCAGTTTTCTCAACTTTTGCACCATCAAATCTACAACATTGTCAGTGATAGCGCACTGCTCAATTTGAGTCATATTCCAATGCCAGCCGCCCTTGCTCCCCGATTGAGGCGGATGAAAAACTAGCAGGTTTTCTTGATACAATGTTTGCAGAAATTGATTAACAAAAAAAGGATTGCCGTCTGTCTTGTTGACAACCAGTTCAGCTAAAGGTTTGACAGATTCGCGATCGCTGTGCAAAGTTTCGGCAATCAAATCAGTGATATTTTCGACCCCCAGCGGCGACAAAGCAATCTCATTAATGATGGCTTCCTGATTTCGCAGCGTCTCCACAGTCATCATTAAAGGATGAGTGGGACTGACTTCATTATCCCGATAAGCGCCGATTAAAAACAGATATTGTGTCCCTTCATCTGTCATCATCAATTCTATCAGCTTGAGAGTCGCAGAATCTGCCCACTGCAAATCGTCGAGAAAAATCACCAGCGGATGTTCGGGCTGACAAAATACGCGAATGAAATTTTGAAATACTAAATTAAAGCGGTTAAGAGATTCTGTAGACCCCAATTCAGCGACCGGAGATTGAGCTCCGACAATTAGTTCAATTTCGGGAAGTATATCAATAATAATTTGCCCGTTTTGACCGAAAGAAGTGCGGAGTTTTTCGCGCCAAACTGCCAATTGAGCTTCGCTTTCAGTTAATAGTTGCCGCACTAATTCCGAAAAAGCGCTGACAACTGCAGAGTAAGGAATAGTCCGTTTGTACTGGTCAAACTTTCCCCAAATAAAATAACCGCGCCTGCGGGTAATGGATTTGTCTAAAATCTTCACCATTGCAGATTTGCCAATGCCGGAATAACCAGCAATCAGCATCATCTCGCTGCGGGATTTATGCTGTCCTCTCGCCAGCACTGACAGGGCGCTTTCTTTTTTAGATTTGAGTTCTTTCTTGATGACAGAAATTTGCGATTGTTCGAGGCGGTAGGCTCGGTTATTTGTGGCGGCTACCCGTTCAAATGCTGCTAAAAGAGTTTCAACTTCTCGCTGTCTGCCGTAAAGTTTTTGAGGAATTTTAAATTTGTCTGAAATATCTTGCTGTCCGAGAGCAAACTCGGTAATAATTCCAGATGTTTGCAACTGAAACAAACAAGCTTCCAAATCTGCTTTGAGTCCCCAAGCACTTTGATAGCGATCCTCAGCGGTTTTCGCTAACAATTTCATAAGAATATCTGAAATAGCTTTAGGAATTTCTAGTGCAATTTCAGCGATGGGTACTGGCTGTTTGGCGATGTGACAGTGAACTAACTCCATCGGATCGGTTGTGGGAAAAGGGAGCTGTCCTGATAGGATTTCATAGAAGGTAACGCCTAGGGAATAAAAGTCTGTACGGTAATCAATTACCCGGTTCATTCTGCCAGTTTGTTCTGGCGACATATAAGCTAAAGTGCCTTCTAAAAAATTAGGATCTTTATTGGGAAATTCTTCTAAATTGGATGAAGTTGAGATACTAAAATCTATAAGTTTAACTTGTCCGGTAGCTGGATTAAAAACTATATTAGAGGGGTTAATATCTTTATGAATTACATTGCGAGCGTGAATTTCTCCCAAGGTTTCAGCAACTTTGATAGCGGCAGTCAAAAATCCTAAAATTGTAAATTTTTGGGAAGCCATGAAAATTCTCAAAGATTCGCCGCCAAAATCTTCTAAAATCATTGCCAGACTATTTCTAACCTGCTGCAATTTGTATACTTTAACAACTCCTTCCAGGAGGTTTAAATTGGCGGTAATTTCATATTCGCGCTTGTATCTATTGAGTTCTTCGGGAGTCGGATAGTCTTCTTTGATCAGTTTGATAATAACGGGTTGGTTGTCTTGCTCGTTGCGGCCGCGGTAAACCAGGGAAGTGCTGCTTTCATAAATGAGAGCGAGAACTGCAACGCCGGGAATTGCCATCATAGTTGGGTTCTCTCAAATTAGGTGTGCTTGGTCAATATTACAGGACTTACGCGCGGCGGGCTAGAAACCCGATTTTTTCGTTGCTAGTCGTTGACAAACCCCAGATTTTTTCCTATAAACCAGGGTTTTTTCGTAAATCCTATGTTATTCTTCATTATCGCTTAAGAGCTATCTTTTGGGGTGTGTGGGAAGATACGCCTTGACAGGAAAGAGCTGCTGCTTTCTCAAGCGCCCTGGGGCTTTCGTCACCTCAGCAGTTAGGTAAACAAAAGCACAAATAGAGAATTTGTGCAAGGATTTGGTGTAAGGATCGATCGCACGGTTGACAAAAAAACAATCTCACCTTTGCTTTTATAGTGCGATCGCTTGCGAGACTCGCGATATCTGAAGCTGACACTGCAAAAAAACGCTTTTTGCCAAAAGGAGACGATCCTAAAAAAACAATCTCAGCTTTTAGGAGATTGCTTGAATTTAGCTTGTTTGTAGTGAAAATAGGCAAGTTATTACACCTCGCTCAAACCGCTTTTAGGTGCAACTTCTAACTACGCTGGTTCATCTACGCGCTGGCTCGAATAATAACCTTTAATCTCGGAGTTAAAAAATCTGCCTGTAGAATCAGTATCTTGCAGAGATTCCCAAATTTCCGGTTCTACGTCGCTGTATTGATAGACTGAGCCGCTGCTAAATTCTATTTGCAAAACTTGCTCTTGTTGGTTGTATCCGATCGCTCTCGCCATTTGGGAATCTACGGACATCATAGCAATTGGTTCGCCGCAGGGAGCAAT
This sequence comes from Tychonema sp. LEGE 07196, assembly GCF_963890365.1. Classification (NCBI taxonomy): domain Bacteria; kingdom Bacillati; phylum Cyanobacteriota; class Cyanophyceae; order Oscillatoriales; family Microcoleaceae; genus Tychonema; species Tychonema sp. LEGE 07196. Next base: position 13,511 of record NZ_CAWPRX010000199.1, read on the forward strand.
TTCTGGTGATTCAATAGCGCCATTGAGTTCGGTGGAATCTGTATTGGCGATGAAATCAACCATTTGCAGGCCGTGCATTGCAGCTTCGGGTGCGGCAATTTCGATAAATTCGATTTCTGCGCCGCGATCGATCAACAGTCCTAACTGGCCGTTAGAGTGACCGACTGCTAAGACGCTGCTCAAGTCAATTTTGGATAGTTTCATGGGATTTGTCAATGATTTGTTTTAGGTCAATATTTCCCCTTATAAAGCAAGTTTCGCGACAGAGGAAATAGTGGATTAATTAATAGTGTATTGTATGTTGCCTAAAAAGTCAATAACAAAGTTTGGCGAAAATTATTGTAGCAATTTAGGGGTCATACCAATTTCATAAAGTAGCGCTAGATATTACCCCCCCAACCCCCCCTTATTAAGGGGGGGCTAAGAGTTCATCTATAGCACATATGAAAGAAAAATGGTATCAGGCGCGGCTGAGGTATCCTAGGTTAATAAGATGTGTCCGGTTCTTAACGAAACTTGACAATACATTAAGAATTATTGCCATAAAACAAAGGTAAAATTGTGGGAAGGGCGAGTGAAATCCCAGCCAGCAAAAGCGTTTGAGGATTTTTCTCATCTGTAAATCTTCAGAAAGTTATTATTTCTAAAGGATTCATCCGGTGAGAAAATCGGAAACAACCTTAAAATTTAGCAGTAATCGCCCGATCGGGCAAATCTCAACCAACACCAGGAAAAATACCTATGAAATTGGCTTATTGGATGTACGCAGGCCCAGCCCACATCGGCACTTTGCGCGTGGCCACTTCCTTCAAAAACGTCCATGCGATCATGCACGCACCCATAGGAGACGACTATTTCAACGTCATGCGTTCCATGCTGGAGAGGGAACGGGATTTCACTCCGGTAACTACTAGCGTCGTTGACAGACACGTACTGGCGCGGGGTTCGCAGGAACGGGTGGTGGACAATATCACCCGCAAAGACAGAGAAGAACACCCCGATTTAATCGTCTTGACTCCGACTTGCACCTCCAGCATTCTGCAAGAAGACTTGGAAAACTTCGTGGAGCGAGCTCAATTGGATGCCAAAGGCGATGTCTTGCTGGCGGATGTCAACCATTACCGCGTCAACGAATTGCAAGCTGCCGATCGCACTTTGGATCAAATCGTCCAATTTTACATTAACAAAGCTCGCAAAAAAGGCGATTTAGTAGAAGCCAAAAGCGAAAAACCATCTGTCAACATTATCGGGATGTCTACGCTGGGTTTTCACAACCAGCACGACTGCACCGAGTTGAAGCGTTTGATGGCAGATTTGGGAATTGAAGTTAACGAAGTTATTCCCGAAGGTGCTTCGGTTCATAATTTAAAAAGACTGCCGCGCGCTTGGTTTAACTTGGTTCCTTATCGCGAATTAGGGATGATGGCCGGGGAGTATTTGCAAAAAGAATTTGGCACTCCGATGGTGGATATTACGCCGATGGGTGTGGTGGAGACGGCGCGCTGTATTCGGAAGATTCAGCAAGTTTTGAATGCTCAAGGTGCGGATGTTGATTATGAAAATTTTATTGACCGACAAACGCGGTTTGTGTCGCAGGCTGCTTGGTTCTCAAGGTCGATCGACTGCCAAAACTTAACCGGCAAAAAAGCCGTCGTATTTGGCGATAATACGCACGCTGCGGCGATGACGAAGATTTTGGCTCGCGAGATGGGAATCCACGTTGTGTGGGCTGGAACGTACTGCAAACACGATGCTGACTGGTTCCGGGAACAGGTAAGCGAGTATTGCGATGAAGTGCTGGTGACGGACGATCACGGGCAAATTGGGGATGCGATCGCCAAAGCGGAACCTTCGGCAATTTTCGGCACGCAAATGGAACGCCACGTAGGCAAGCGGTTGGATATTCCCTGCGGTGTGATTGCTGCACCGATTCACGTCCAAAATTTCCCGATCGGCTACAAGCCATTTTTGGGTTATGAAGGTACAAATCAGTGCGTAGATTTGGTCTACAATTCCTTTACTTTGGGAATGGAAGACCACTTGCTGGAAATCTTCGGCGGCCACGATACTAAGGAAGTGATTACCAAGGGTATTTCGGCAGATTCTGATATGAATTGGACGAAGGATGGACAAGCTGAGTTGAATAAAATTCCTGGTTTTGTGCGCGGTAAGGTGAAGCGAAATACTGAGAAATTCGCCCGCGAACGAGGAATTGAGAAGATCAATGCTGAGGTGTTGTACGCGGCCAAGGAATCTGTCGGCGCGTAGTTAGTTGGGTAAGGGCATCTACAAAAGATGCCCTTGCTTATTTATAAAATCTAAGATAAAATGACACAGAATAGTAATCTACTTTGGAGTGGCTATTCATTCAATAATGTTCCTATCCGCCTCACGAAAGAAAGGTGGGAGCATATATTGAAAGAACATCCAGAAATGAAAGATCAATACGAGCGGGTTTTAGAAACTTTAGATAGCCCGGATCTAATTCAAATTGATGACGTTACAGGTGGGTTGCTAGCTCTGCGATTTTATTCCCTAATTCCTGATAGTAGGAAGTTTGTAGTTGTAGTGTATCTGGAAGTAAGTAACTCTGATGGATTTATTACAACAGCTTACCTTAGAAAACAGCCATCATCAAATAAACGAATAATATGGACACAAGAGTAAAAATTCTGGAAGATTCCACAAATATTACAGGTTTCTACGATCGGGAAGCTGATGTTCTCTATCTTTCATTAGGAGAACCACGAGATGCTGTAGCTTTAGATATTAGTGATAGCGTAATTGCCCGTTACAATGAGGATAGTGAAACGATTGTCGGCATTACTATAATGGGTTTGCGACAACGGGTTGAGAAGGAATTAAATCATAATTTCCACGTTTCACCTCATCAAGATGGTTGGGTTGTAACTGAGGTAGGTGTTGAGTCAGTTGAGAGAGTATTTCCCAGTCAGGAAGCTGCGCTTAAATATGCAGTAGGAATAGCGAAAGCGCAATGGCTTGAGGTAGTAATTTATGGTGATAATGGAGAGGTTGAGGAAGTGATTAATCCTGGTATAGATGCACTTTTGGAGCGTCGAGGTCAGCGGCGCAATTCAGTTGGCGATAAAGTTGAAGGTTTAAAGACTGTTGAGGTTTCCTGAAAGAAATGCGCGATCGCTATTCTAGTGGTAGCTAAAAGGTTCAGCGAAGAATGACAGTTATGAAGTCTGCAACCCTTGCTTCTTTTTGACTACTTTACCGGATAGGATCTCCGTCTTTTATCGTAGCTAGAACCGGACAATCAATAGTATTAACCCCTTTCCAGTTAAAGTTATTCTTATCCATAACAGTTGAAGAGGTGACGTACCTTTTTGTACCCTGGTCTAAAAGGTATATACGGTTTTTCAAAGGATGTCCGTTTTCTCCACAACGAACAAGTCTGTTATCATTTGTTATAGATGGTCCGGGTTCAACGGCATCGGTGTCTAAATAATCTCGCTGGTTGGGTACAAACAATCTTCCATATACACTGGGACCTGCGATATGGCGGCGCTGACCACGGTCAACCCAGAAAATCATACTATTACCCGGATTTCTAACTAGCAGACCGTTTAAATCTGGGCGATTGCGTTGGAATGACTGAGCGTTAACACCTTTATAAACAGTGCTTTCAGTTGTAGCAAGAAGGAGAACAGACGAGAGGAAAACGAATGGAATTAACTTGTTCATATTGACAAAGTGAAGTAATAGCTGTTTGCTATATCAATTCTGTATTGTGGCTGAAGCTCCAAATACACCCATCGATAATTCGGTAAGTAATTTAGCTAACTTGATACTACTTATGATGTCAACTGATCGCAGCTTTGACAAGTCGGAAAAAAGCGGATAAAGTCGGAAAATAACGGGTTATACTAAAATAGTGTTGTATTCAGATATGCTGATGGATACCCAAGAGGTCTTAAACTCTATTGATGAGCTAGTGTTTGCCAAGACTGGCAAACACCTCGACACCCTGCAAGTAGCAATCCTCAAGGGAGTCTTAAATAATCGGAAATATGCCGAAATTGCTGAAGAATATCACTGTAGTCAGGGTCATGTAAGAGATGCTAGCTATGAGCTATGGCAGATACTCTCAACTGCGCTGGGCACAGACATTCACAAATCAAACTTTCGCGCTACGGTAGAAAGATGGGGAGTAGCAAACTTCTCAAGTATGGGAAGTCCTGTACAAATTGGGCATATTAATTTTTGTACCAATCCCGCACAAGAATCTGAATCACTTTCGTCAGAACGATCGGAATCAGACAATAAAAGTGATAATGATGTCAAAAAACATCCAAATTATCAAAAACTTTTAGAAGAAGCCGAACGCAAAGGTAAGTTAGAAGCAGTTCCGAAATTGGCAAAACTGGGTTTGAGTGTCGAACAAATTGCAGAATCTTTAGAACTGCCGTTAGCAGAGGTCCATCGGGTAATTCAGAATGGAAAATAGCCATCGAAAAACAGCCCTCCGAGCCTTTAAACTAATTGAGGCGATCGTGCGCGATCCTTGATAAGCTTTGAGAGTGACTGGGATGATATTCTATCAACGCTGCTATCAGAACGGATGTATCCAATAAAACGTTCCTTTTAGATAAACTTCCCGATTCTTTCTTCGCGCCTATCGTAAATAATTGTATCCCAATTAATTACTTCTTCAGTTTTTACTGCTGATGCTTTGACGACTAAGACTCCACGAACATAATGAACCTCGCACTCTTGATCCGTATTTGCTGGTTCGGTGTTGCCAGTTTCATCTGGCGGCGAAGCTACTTCCTGCTTTCTGGGCTGCCATAACAGGAAATCAGCAAAGTTGAGGATTTCTTGCAGTTCTATTTCAGAGAAATTTTTCAGTTTTTCAACAATTTTTTCTTGGAGAGGTATCACGGCTATTTTTTCCTTGCTTAAGACGACCGCTAGATTCAGTTTAACACGAGGCAACTGAGATCGCCCTCACACCTCATTCTGATTATTTTCTTTTTCAACTTCCTCAAAATTGACTTTCTTATAAATAGCCGATAGAGGAACTTCAACCTCGAAGGAATTAAACACTAATGCGGTATCTTCCTCATCATACTCGGAATACAACCATCTTTTATTCTCGGTTTTAGAATACTGCTCAACATTAAGTTGTGTTTGGTCAATCAGAATGTATTCTCGAAAACTAGGAATAGTTTTGTACAATTTAAACTTGTCACCTCGATCGTAATTTTTAGTAGACTTTGATAAAACTTCCACAATCACTTGAGGATTAGTAATCATGTCTGTGCGATTGTTGTGGTACTCAGGTTTTCCCAAAATTACCATTACATCGGGATAAGTGTAAAGTCGCACTTTTGGAACCCACAGACGCACGTCACCGATGAAGACATCATACTCTTGTTCTGGAAGAGCCAAATTTAAAGCAATGTAAACGTTTCCTGCGAGCCGATTGTGATTTGTAGATCCGCCTGTCATAGGAATAATTTCCCCGTTGAGATATTCGTTTTTATCTTCGGCTGTTTCTTCCAGTGCTAAATATTGCTCTTCTGTGAAGTAACGTTGCTCGGTTGTTGGCAAAGTGGTTGTCATGAAGATATTCTCCCACAAGGATGTTGAACAAATACTTTTTTGAATGCGATCGCTCAATTAAATGATAACGCACATTCCCAAAAAAGCGATCGCCCTTATTCCTCTTTGTTCTTTTCAATCTCATTTTTTAGCTCATTTTATGTCGCAAAATATACTTTTCTATTGACATCTACAAGCAGCACTTCTACTTGAAATACATTAAAAACTAGCGCCGCATCCTCCTCATCGTATTGACGGTACGACCACCGCTTGTTTGCCAACTTACAATACAGTTCTACATAAACCTGAGATTGGTCGATCGGAATATACTCTTGCAATATCGGAATTGTTTGATAGAATTTAAATTTACCGCTGCGATCGTAAGTTTTTGTAGAGTTCGATAAAACTTCAATAATCAATTGCCAATTCATCTTACCTCAATATCTAAGATCCCAAATGGGTTCTATACAAAGCCTTCATGACAAGCTGACGTGATAACTTATCTCAAGACATTACCTTAATAGGGTAGAATTAAAAGTATGACAGATTCATCCTTAAACCCATTTCCCATCGAAAAGCTTGACGATTTGATTCGTCCTTTTATTGTTCCACCAGAACAAAATATTTCTCTTGCCAAAGACTACGACCCAGGTTACAAAGCTGATAACCTCAAAAAGTCGAAAGCTAAAGGTCAATTAAAGGAAGGTATTGAGGCGTTAGCTGAATATCAGGATATTCTCTACGCCCAAAACACCCATGCTGTGCTAATCATCTTTCAGGCAATGGATGCGGCTGGTAAAGACAGTACCATCAAGCACGTTATGTCTGGGATTAATCCTCAAGGATGTCAAGTGCATAGCTTTAAAGCTCCATCTACGGAAGAGTTAAATCATGACTATTTGTGGCGATGTTCTAAGGCTTTACCCGAAAGAGGAAAAATTGGAATTTTTAATCGCTCTTATTACGAAGAAGTTTTAGTAACAAGAGTGCATCCAGAAATCCTAGAGCAGCGACCGCTCCCTGTTAGCATAACTGATACTGATATTTGGAAGCGCCGCTTTGAAGAAATCAACAACTTCGAGAAGCATCTGGTCAATAACGGGACGATCGTCCTCAAGTTTTTCCTCAATGTATCCAAAGAGGAGCAGAAAGAACGTTTTCTAGAACGGATTAATCGCCCGGAAAAGAATTGGAAATTTTCTGTGCATGATGCGAAAGAGCGTGCTTTTTGGGATGACTATATGGCTGTCTATGAGGATATGTTCAATCACACGAGTACAACATATGCTCCTTGGTACGTTATTCCCGCCGATCGCAAATGGTTTACTCGTCTAGTTGTGGCGGGCATCATTTACACGCAGTTAAAGGAACTGAATCTCAAGTATCCTACGCTCAGTAAAGAGCAACATCAAGAACTTTTAACTGCGAAGAAAATTCTGGAAAGCCAGAAATAAGGATGAGAATTGGTTGATATTAGCGATCGCCATTCCTGTGAGTCGTGATTTTTGGGCGATCGTTTATCAATTATTTGTCTTTGCGAGCTACATGAACAGCCGAAAGAAACGAGAGTCGCACACTATCTCCAATTTTTTCTAGCTTCTCCCGCAATCCTGCAAATAGTAGCGCTTCCGCTTGTGGCTCTAGTCCCCTATGGGTACTTAACAGCTTAAGGTAATCATTAATGCTATAGGTGACTTCACACGCGGTTTGCTTGAAGACCAACTCCTTAAAATAACCAGAGTCTAAAACTTCTTGTCTAAATCCCCGCAAAGTCTCCGCTTGAATTTCCGCGCCTTCATATCGGACAAATGAGGGAGCATAAGCTTGATACACTTCCTCGATCTCTTGATACACTTCATATTTCAGTTCAGGGGTCAAATTCCAAAGCAGGATAAGAAACCCGTTGTCGTGTAATGCCAACGCGGCCTTGGCATACCGAATCTCTGGCGATATCCAGTGAAAGGCGTTGGCAGCTAGAACGGCATTGAACTGTTTTTCCTCTAGTTTCCATTCCTCAAATGAGGTGTTGTGGATTGCAACATTCGGGTACAGCATACAGTTGCGTCTTGCCAAATGACAAAAATCTGGGTTTGGCTCAAGACACGTCATCGAAAAACCAAATTGAGCAAAAGCCACTGTTGCATTTCCTGGACCACAGCCGACCTCAAGAATGGATGCCTCTGAGGAAAGCTGAGCTAAACCGACGGATCGATCGACCAATTCCTTTGGATAGTTTGGTCTTGCGTTGTAATAGATATCAGCAACGGGAGAATACCAATTCCTTCGCTGTTCCAAAGGCATAGAAGCTCTGGCATTAATTTCCTGTCTAGGGTCTTGCATAAGCTAGCTTTATTTAACTCGTGAATGTAACTTCATTTTAGACTCCAGAATCTGCTCAAAACTTTGCTCTCACCGACGACCCCAAAACATCTTAACTTTGGACACTGACAGAGAATTTCCAAACCACTTCCACCAGCCAAAACTTAAGCGGCAGAACTTATATTATCTTGTAGATCGCAAGATAAATACTTATAGAGGACAAATATTTCATAAATTGTGAAATAAAGCAACCAATGAGTGTAATAACAAGATTTTTACAGGGTAACATCCCTGAATAGAGTTTTATTTGGAAAAATGCAATTTTTTATAGTGTCCTAGCGGAGAGTCACGCACAAAAAATTAGCATTCATTAACGTTTGGTTCCGTTACATTGTATTAACAAACCCTACAATATCGGCGCTCTTAGAGGAGTAATGATTGCGATCGCCATTCCTGTGAGTCGTAATTTTTAGGCGATCGCTCAAACCCAGTAAAATCATCCCAGTTTGGTTATCGATCGGCATTCTAATTACTATTTTGCTATATTCATGAGTTAGATCGTACCACAGCAAGGTTTTAAGGTCAAAGATGCGAGGGTATCCTTTAACTCCAATGGCGATCGCCTCTATTTAACAGCAATCGCAGCGATCGCGGCACGAATATTACTGCCATTGGTGTGTCCTCACCGAGAGGAATGATGGGTAATGGAGGGATGATGCTATTACTGCTTGCCTCGCACGGCTATCTTTAATGGACACCGTTTGAGACACTTGCTATTTTTCAAAGCAAAGATTTAGAAAGCAATGCCTTATATCTAGCTACCTAAAATCAAAATATCATCCTTTAGAGAGACACAAAACTGCTAGTTTACTGCTAGCATTGGGCTAGAGTAAATTCTGGATACAGTTTACTGCAACCATTATTTCTGGACTGATTTTAGGGTTCGCGATTCTTTCACAAAATCTCAACCTCAATCTCAAGTCATGGATAGATTTACTATCCGTGATTGAGGGAATTGCGGCTTTAGGCTTAAGCATTTACTGGTTATTGTGCTACGTTCATCTCGGGCAAAAAAATCAGCCTAGCCGCCAGGAAATAATTCAACTTTTACAAATAGCAGATTTAGTCAACACTGAGATTAACCGGACGGCTCAAAATAATGAACTTAAAACGCATTATGGTTGCCATTAATCATTCTCCTTTAACATCCATTGTGTTTAATCGGGCACTCAATTTAGCGCAGCAAGAGCAAGCTAAATTGACGCTCCTTCATTGGCTCGCAGACTTGACTGCGATCGATCCAGGATTCCAGTCAGGTGGGACATTTGGATTCTATCCAATCAACACTGGGCTTTCTCAATCACTCCGCGAAGAAACACTTCAGCTACAGATTGAGCAGGCAAAAACTTGGTTGCAAGAATACTGCGATCGGGCAACTGTCCTAAATATTTCAACTGAATATCAACACCATTTTGGTGAGCCAGGGGCAACGATTTCTAGTGCTGCTCAAGAGTGGAATGCCGATCCGATCGTACTGAGTCGGCACGACCACTCTGCGATCGCAGAATTTTTCGTAGGTAGTGTCAGCAATCATGTGGTCGATCGCGCGAATTGTTCTGTTGTAGTCATAAAAGATACAAATCCCGATCGAGATAAATAAAGAGAGAAAAACCGTGAAAGTAATTGATAAGACTAGCGTATTAGCCTTAGACATTGGGCAATCAACCATAAAAACAAACCCTCTTTCCCCAGAACTACTCCACAAGATAGATGCCTGTCGCATCACTCACGTTGATGTTCACCTGAGCGATGAGAACAGCGACAAGAAGGGCGGCGATGACGATATGCGCTGCACGATCGAAGCCCGCCTCAAAGGACACCAACCCCTCGCGGTAACACATCAGGCAGCGACTTTAGACCAAGCCGTTGACGGGGCTGCCGATAAATTGACCAGATTGATCGATAGCACTCTCGGACGGCTGCACGACCAAGAAAATCAGAGAACTGACCCACCTCTGTCTAGCTAATAGTCAATAAATTTTCCTAGGAGTCAGAGATGAATGCAGAAAATCTGAAAGGAAATAGATCGAATCGGCTCAAATTTTCACTAGGAGTTTAGGAGAAATCCATGAGCTTTAAGAAATCAATTCAGACGATATTGCTGGGTTTTGCACTATGTTTTTGTTTTTTGGTTGGCATGGGGCAAAACCCGATCCTCGCAGCAACTCTCGTAGAAACTGAACCAATCTTTCAATAAAAGATGCAAACAATGTCTGAAAAAACCGTAAATCTGGAATCAACAATCGATCGCTTTCTCACATCGATCCCAAGTAGTAAAGGCTAGGAGGTTAGGTTTTTGATTAATGAATAGATGCTCTACCTATTGAGCAACGCCTGATACAAACTCGAACAAAACAAATACTGAGAAGTACATCATGAACTCATTCACTGTTGATGAATTGACCACTTTAACCACAGCATCAAACTCGACCTGTATCTCGATCTATGCGCCAATGGAGCGTTTAGGAATCGAAACCCAGCAAAATCCGATTCGGTTAAAGAATTTGGTTCGACAAGCGAGCGAAAAATTGCTGGCGATGGGACTGCCCGAACAGGATGCCAAAGAGTTGCTGCAACCCATTCATGAGCTAGATACCTATGACTTCTGGCAACATCAAAGCGATGGACTGGCAATTTTTCTATCTCCCAATCAGTTCCGCTACTACTGTTTACCGATCGCTTTCCCTGAATTAACCGTAGTTGGCGATCGCTTCCACATCAAACCACTACTGCAACTAATGTCAGGGGATGGGACGTTTTCTGTTCTAGCCTTGAGCCAAAACCAAGTTCGGTTATTTCAAGGAACTCGTTATCACCTGAAAGAAGTTGAGTTAACAGATGTACCCACCAACATCGCAGCAGCCTTGCAGTACGACGATCCCCAAAAAAGCCTTCAAGCACATACAGGCTCATCAAAAGGCAATAGTGCGATTTTTCACGGACAAGGAGCCGGAAACGAAGATCAGAAAAATGATTTATTGCGTTACTTTCGCCAAGTTAACAACGGTTTAGAGTCTTTCTTCAAAAACCAGCAAGCACCGCTAATTTTGGCAGGAGTTGATTATCTATTCCCGATTTATCACGAGGCAAATACTTATGCCAATTTGCTACCTGATGGTATCCCTGGTAATCCAGAAACTTTGACGCTGGACGAACTGCATACCCAGGCTTGGCAGATTGCACAACCCTATTTCGATCTTGCAAAAATATCAAAAATTTCCCATTACGAGGAACTACAAGGTAGCGAACAAACGGCTAATACTATCGAAAAAGTCGTAACTGCCGCTTATTTCCAGCGTGTTGAAACCTTGTTTGTACCTATTAATAAAAACGTTTGGGGAGTATTCAATCCAGAAGCGAATTCCATTCAGATTCATGCTGAACAGGAAACAGGCGACGAGGATTTGCTCGATCTAGCGGCACTACATACCCTAACCAATGGGGGAACGGTTTACGCCGTAGAACAGGAAGATGTACCTGAACATAAAGCGATCGCTGCTATCCTGCGCTATTAAATAATTCGTAATTAGGGCTTGCTGATTTAACCAAAAACCTAGATAAGTCAATGGATTGAAACGACCGTCAGCCAGATCCTAGTCATTCCATCTGAATATTAGACCTCTTGCAAAACTCCTTTTAATCAAATTTTGGGACGGGCTCGCGTGCCCATCCCACAAGAAAAAAGATTTTTGTGGGATGGCTTCTAGCCGGTCCTAACTATTTTTGCAAGAAGTCTATTAAGCCAATCACAATTACAACAGGAGAACATCGTGCAAATCCAAATCCATACCGACCATAACATCGAAGGTCACGAAGCACTAGCCACTCAGTTTAGTAATTTAGTGGCAGAGAGCCTGAGCCGATGGGGCGATCGCATCACTCACGTTGATGTTCACCTGAGCGATGAGAACAGCGACAAGAAGGGCGGCGATGACGATATGCGCTGCACGATCGAAGCCCGCCTCAAAGGACACCAACCCCTCGCGGCAACACATCAGGCAGCGACCTTAGACCAAGCTGTGGACGGGGCTGCCGATAAATTGACCCGATCGATCGATAGCACTCTCGGACGGCTGCACGACCAAGAAAATCACAGAACTGACCCGCCTCTGTCTAGCTAACAGTCAATAAATTTTCCCAGGAGTCAAAAATGAAAACAAGTAAGGGACTATGGAAAAACTAGGATAAAACAATCAACACTTCACGCTCCAGAAATTCTGGAGCAGTGACAACTCCCACTTAGTTTATCAGTCATTTTTTTGAATTCAAATTAAGTTTAGATGAATCATCATTTTTAGGATTTCAGATAGTATTTCAGATAGCAGCATTACATATTGAGAGGTCAGTGATGCCAACGGCAACGGATTTTAAAGACTATTACACCATCCTGGGAGTGAGCAAAACTGCAACTCCTGAAGAAATCAAACGGGCTTACCGCAAACTGGCCCGCAAGTACCATCCAGACCTCAATCCTGGAGATAAAGATGCAGAGGCAAAATTCAAAGACTTGAACGAAGCAAATGAGGTACTTTCCGATCCAGAGAACCGGCAAAAGTACGATCGCTTTGGTCAACATTGGAATCAGCCGGGATACACTGAAGGGCCAACTCCTAGAGGAACTAATGTTTCGGCGGAAGACTTCGATCGCTACGACGACTTTGATTCATTTATCAACGATTTGCTGGGGGGAATGAAAGGTGGATCGAAACGTAGAACCCAGACTTATCAAACTGCGACCAATGGTTTTAATGATTTTGGGGACGGATTTCGTTCTCAAGCGCCCGCACCGGATACCGAAGCTGCGATCGCACTCACATTTTCGGAAGCATTTCACGGTGTCCAGAAACGGCTACAACTCGACGATGAAACAATCAACGTCCGCATTCCCGCAGGCGCAAAACCCGGTAGTCGAATTCGACTCAAAGGTAAAGGTCGTCCTAGTCCATTCTCTCAGCAGCGCGGCGATTTGTATTTAACGATCGAGATTTTGCCCCATTCCTTCTTTCGATTCGAGGGTGATGACATAGTTTGTGACATTCCAATTCGCCCCGATGAAGCCGTTTTGGGGGCAGAAATCAGAGTGCCAACTCCCGATGGTAGCGTTACAATGAAAGTGCCTAAAGGAGTGCGATCGGGACAATCGTTAAGACTGCGCGGCAAAGGTTGGACATTGCAAAAAGGAGGACGAGGTGACTTATTAGCTAAACTTCAAATTGTCACGCCGAAAGACTTAAGTGCGATCGAGCAAGAATGCTACGAAAAAATCCAGGCAAATACGAGTTTTAACCCGCGTACTCAGTTAGAGGAAATTAAGTTATGAGCTTTAGCCTTTCAAGAATTGTGGTTTCACCCGAAGGCGAACAACTCTACACCTTTGAATATGCTGCATCGGTAACTGAAACTTCAATTACGCTAGTGAAAATTTATGTTGAATTAGGTGTAATCGAACCAATCGGCGACCTGCTGCATTCCCGCGAGATTGCTAGAATTGCTCAGATTCAGCGGTTGCGTCAAGACTTGGGACTGAACTTAGTCGGAGCCGCAATGGTGTTAGATATGGCTCAAGAAATTGCCCAATTACGAGCACAACTTAGGGCGTATCAGTCTCATCCATCAAGTACCTTATGAGGTATTTGTCGCGCCAATGAATGCTCAAAGTCAAGATGAGGGCAGAAAACCGAACACTCAAAATTACAAGAGCAAACTATGAAAACACTACTGAAGCGATTTGCATTACTGCTTGGTTTGATGACTGGTGTTTCAACTTATCTCGTCTTACCAGCTTCGGCTGATTCTACTGCTGACTTGGTACTCAGTTTGAAGTGCCAAGGTGGATACAATGTTAATGTTTGGAAAAGGTATGATTCGGGCGAACTTCTCTACCGTTCTACCAGTCCTCAAGGTAATTTGAGTTTGGGTAAGGGAACTAGAGAGGATACAGGATCGTCTCTAGTTTATAAGTTTAAGAATGGCAACTATAAATATCAAGTGCTTGGTGGTAAAGGAGATCGTGAAGGGAAGGGGACTTTAGAGGTGTTCAAGAACGATCGCTCCATTATGAGTCAAACTTGTACACCAAATGGATGAAAAGCGTTGATGCAAAAGCGATCGAGTCCGAATCTTCCCAAGCTATTGACTCAATCGGAGCAATCTCATGACACAATCTCTCTGGTTGTTTGGAAATCGATTCAACATCATTGGCGATCGCACCACGATCGGCGGTTAGTACGATCGGCTCGAAAGTTACTTTTAAATAGTTGATGCTTTACACAAGCATCAAATGCGTTATGAGGTATAGCGAACCTATCATATCGTTGACCGTTGCATCGTCAGGTGATTTAACCGCAGAGAACACAGAGGACACAGAGAGAGAGAATAGAGATATGAATACAGGACGATGCTACCGGATTTGATATCAAGCTCTACAAGCAGAAATGTACGCACTGCGAACTGAGGTTCAAGTCTTAGCACGAAGAGGTTTAAACCAATAACTTGCTAAGAATCACAAATTAAAGATAACTCTGCTTTCATGAAAACTATTCCTGAAGAACGATACCCTCGCCAATCATAAAAGATAGCCTAATAATAAACTACAGTGCAGTGGCAGAACGCTCGCCAAATGAGTCACTTCAATTTTTTTTTTAACAAGCTTTCCCTAATAACAATTGAAGTTAAAGAGTGAAGTGTATTTACTTAAACCAATTAGCGCAAGCAAAATTATTGTCACAGCTCATTTGCTTCTGTGCCAAATTCAATCAAAGATACAGAATTTAAAAATGCGAAATTAATTTGGGATAGTATAGAACCCATTTGACATCTTTGAGCTTTTGGGTTTGGTGGCGAGAAATACCGAGAGAAATTCCGTTTCTGAGATTTACGCTCATGGCGAGAAACCGGGTATTCTTGGAGTTTTTGGGTTTGGTGACGAGAAATACCGAGAGAAACCCGGTTTCTGAGATTTACCCAGAATAGATATCAAATGGGTTCTATAGCGGTTCTCACAAAAGTGAGATATGCCCTGCGCGGGCCAATCCCTCCGCAACGCTAGAGCCCCATCCCTCCGCAACGCTAGAGCCCTTCGGCCCTATTCCCAATCCCGGATAGTACCTCATACCCGATCGCAGAAAGGCTATACCTTATTTTGGTTGAGTCTAACTTTTCGTTAAAACATTCAAATGTTAGAGATTAGATGGGTCAACTTGTGCAAAAATTCACTCGAAAGGTAGAGATTATATGGGGCAACTTGTGCAAACATTCACTCGAAAGGTAGAGATTATATGGAGCAACTTGTGCAAACATTCAATTGACTGCAAAAAAACCAATGGGAGCATCCCAATTTGGTGACAAGCGTTTTTTAGGAGTGCGACCGAGACGCTTGCACGCTATATCATCCAAATATATTATTCTGATGCAACCGTCCACGATCTGAAAGCAAAAATGGGATGATCCCAACCCAATTTGTTTTTACTACTTTTTTCTCAAAAACAATCATCATGGTGAATAAAATGGAAATGACAAATAAAATTGACATCAACAAATCTGTGCCGAGCGATCGCTGGGGTGAATTTTTCGATCAGTTTACTGATGGCAATCGCGGACGGCATATTTCGATCGAAATCATCGGTTCAGAAGTCGGTGATGCAGCACTGATTAAGAATGCACCTCTTCATGCGATGGTTTACGATCGCCCTGGCAAGGGAGATGATTTGGTGATTGAAGTGGGTAAAGATGTGGTAACTTACGCTCACACCATCGATTCACCAACAGAAGTCTTAACGGGACAGAACTCAAGCGGTGTGATTGTGGCGATGTCGATCGCTGACGCTGCTGGTACACAAACATTGATCCAGCTACAAGCTAGTTGAGCTGATTGAATAATGCTGAGTTTAGCTGATTTCAGCATCCAATGTTTGATGACCCACACTGAATAACCCGCACAAATCAATATGTCTGAAATTCAAAACAAAGTAGTAATTATCACCGGAGCCAGCAGTGGATTAGGTGAGGCGACAGCGAAGCGACTTGCTGCTAGTGGAGCCAAACTAATGTTAGCTGCCCGCCGCGAAGATCGGCTCAAAGAACTGGTTGACACGATCGCCCGATCGGGAGGAACTGCAACCTACCGAGTAACGGATGTGACCGATCGCGCACAGGTGGAAACCTTGGCCAAGGAAACTTTGAGCACCTACGGCCGGATCGACGTGCTAATCAATAATGCCGGGTTGATGCCGCTCTCTCCCCTCGACAAAATCAAGGTGGAAGAGTGGGATCAAATGATTGATGTCAACATCAAGGGCGTTCTCTATGGGATTGCGGCCGTGTTACCAACTATGCGCCAGCAAAAGTCCGGTCACATCATTAACCTATCATCTGTCGCCGGACATAAAGTGTTTCCCGGATCGGCGGTTTATTGTGCTACTAAGTTCGCAGTGCGAGCGATCTCGGAAGGGCTGCGATTAGAGTCAAACGGTGAAATTCGATCGACTAATATCTCACCAGGGGCAGTTGCGACTGAGTTGACTACCACGATTAGCGATGAAGATACAGCAGCGAACATGAATGCACTTTATGAAATAGCTATTGATGCAGATGCTATTGCTAGGGCGATCGCCTATGCGATCGAGCAGCCCGCTGATGTTGATGTGAATGAAATGATCGTCCGTCCGACAAAGCAAGAACTTTAGAGTCACAGAACATCATGAAAGAGCGAAAACTCGGGAATCAAGGATTAGTAGTCTCAGAGTTAGGACTCGGCTGCATGGGGATGTCCGAATTCTACGGGACAACCGATGAGTCAGAATCGATCGCCACTATTCATCGCGCCTTAGAGTTAGGCGTGACTTTGCTCGATACGGCTGATATGTATGGTGTCGGTAACAATGAGGAGTTAGTCGGCAAAGCGATTAAAGGGCATCGCGATCGAGTCATCATCGCCACGAAATTTGGCAATGTGCGCGGTAGCGACGGCAGCTTTAAGGGCGTCAACGGCAAACCCGAATATGTGCGCTCTGCCTGTGATGCCAGTCTCAAGCGTCTGGGCGTAGATGCGATCGACCTTTACTACCAGCACCGAGTCGATCCCAACACTGCGATCGAAGAAACCGTAGGTGCAATGGCAGAGTTAGTCCAAGCCGGAAAAGTCCGCTACCTCGGCCTTTCCGAAGCCGCCAGCGCCACGATCCGCCGCGCCCAAGCAGTGCATCCTATTTCCGCACTTCAGACAGAATATTCGCTGTGGAGCCGGGAGCCAGAAACCGAGATTTTGCCCACCTGTCGAGAACTAGGGATTGGATTTGTGCCTTATAGCCCTCTGGGGCGCGGGTTTCTCACAGGCAAAATCAAGAGTCTCGACACATTATCTGAAGGAGACTATCGGGCTGAACGATATCCTCGCTTTCAAGCCGAGAATCTCCAGCAAAATCTGGAACTCGTCGAGCAAATCGAGCAGATGGCAGCCGAATCGGGCATCAAAGCCGGACAGTTGGCGCTGGCGTGGGTTTTGGCGCAGGGCGAAGACATCGTGCCAATTCCAGGCACTAAACGCCGCACCTATTTAGAAGAAAACATTGCAGCAGCCGATGTGACGCTGACTCCAGCAGAACTAGAGCAAATCGCCAAAGCGCTGCCATTAGGAATTGCGGTGGGCGATCGCTACCCCGATATGAGTACGGTAAATCGTTAGGATTGGCGCGAGACAGTATTCTTCACTACGGCTAAATTTTTGATTCAGGAGCGATAAATCATGTCAAAACTTATTGTTTGGGGAACACCCATCAGTACCTATGTCCGTACCGTCCGGCTGCTACTTGAGGAAATAGCCGCAGACTATACCCTCAAAAGCATTGATATCTTCAATGGTGAAAGCCAGTCCGCAGAGTACCTGGCTAAGAATCCTTTTGGTAAAGTCCCCACCTTGGAAATAAATGGGGAACTGCTCTATGAAACGGCTGCTATTACTGAATACCTTGATGCTACTTTAGGCGATCGCAAGTTTAGCTTTTCCGATCCCATGCTTCAAGCTCGGATGCGTCAAATCATGGCAATTATTGATAGCTATTTCTATGCCCCTGCCATTGGCAGCATTGTGATTCAGCGATTGATTGTGCCTAGCCAGGGTGGTAAGACAGATGAGGCTAAAGTCAAAAATGCGATCGCGCCTGCAAAAACTGCTCTAGAGGCGATCGAGTCGCTAGCTGCAGGTAGCCCCTATCTGCTCGGCAGCCAAGCGAGCATTGCTGATTTCTATCTGATTCCGATCTTTGTCTACTTGTCCCAAACTCCAGAATTTGAGGTGATTGCCGCTCAAACGCCGAAACTACGGACGTGGTGGGATAAGGTTAGCCAGTTGCCCAGCGTCAAAAAAGTGTGTGCTTAATAGCAGTCAAATTGGGGGAACTTTAAATGCTCTTGTCCCCCCTGTTTTAAGCTATATCTCCGGGCAGACAAAACACGCCATACCCGCAGCAATTTAAATCTTTTTCGTTTTCTTTTTTATTAAGAGAACCAGAGAAACTGAAATCAAATAAATGCAATTTTTGGCATCAATGCATTTAGCAAGTGTTAAAAAAAACGCTTAAATTTAAGTTAACCGAGTTCGGCAAATCTACCAGATAAGGAGAAAATTATGACAGATATCGTGAGCCGCGAGATTCGGCTAGTCTCTCGCCCCAAGGGGATTCCTACCGCAGATAACTTTGCGATCGCGCAAACAGAACTAAAGCCACTTCAAGATGGGCAAGTGCTCGTTCGCAACCTCTATATGTCAGTCGATCCATATATGCGCGGTCGCATGAACGAGGGGAAATCCTATGTTCCATCCTTCGCGCTAGGAAAAGCACTCGAAGGCGGCGCAGTCGGCGAGGTAATCGAGTCTCGTGCCCAGGAATTAAAGCCGGGTGATGTTGTGACTTCCAACTATGGCTGGCGGGAATACTTCATCGCTGCACCAAAAGATTTGCATCAGGTTAGCCGCGACATTCAACCGCTCTCAGTTTACCTCGGTGCCCTCGGCATGACAGGTATGACTGCTTGGGTTGGGTTGAATTTGGTAGAAGTTAAAGCCGGCGATGTTATTTTTATTTCGGGAGCTGCAGGCGCGGTGGGAAATGTCGCCGGACAACTGGCAAAATTGCGCGGATGCCATGTCATCGGGTCTGCTGGGTCAATGGAAAAAATCAAGTTTCTGCAGGAAGAATGCGGATTTGATAGCGCCTTCAATTACAAGGCCGGCCCTATTCTCGAACAACTGAATCAGGCAGCACCGGACGGAATTGATGTCTATTTCGATAATGTAGGAGGCGAAACGCTGCAAGCGGCGCTCTCGGCATTACGGCTGCACGGCCGGATTATCGCTTGTGGCAGCATCTCCGGTTATAACGATGAAAAACCGCAGCCGGGCCCTTCCAATCTATTTAATATGATTGGCAAACGCTTGACCATGAAAGGGCTAATCGTTAGAGATTGGCTCGATCGCCAGAGCGAATTTGAACAAGAAGTGGGCGGCTATTTCCAAGCTGGAAAATTGAAGAATAAGGAAACAGTGGTGACAGGAATCGAGCGAGCGGTGGATGCGTTTATCGGTCTTTTTGAAGGCAAAAATGTGGGAAAAATGGTGGTAAAACTGGATTAGATTTCCACTGAGTGAGTCGGCAGTTGCTTCATTATTTGAGCAAGTTGAAACCCTAGATAGCTTATCAAATATTTGGTTTAAGAAAGTATGGATCTCCAACTATCAGATCGGATTGCATTGGTCAGCGGTTCCACTGCCGGCATTGGACTAGCGATCGCCACGACACTTGCTCAGGAAGGAGCAACCCTCATTGTCAACGGCCGAACTCAAGAGCGGGTAAACCATGCCCTCAAAAGCATTCAGCAAAGCGTCCCCAAGGCCAAACTGCAGGGAATTGCTGCCGATTTGGGAACAACCGCAGGAGCTGAATTGTTGTTTCAACAAGTGCCAGAAGTCAACATTTTGGTCAACAACTTGGGAATTTATGGCGCTCAAGCATTTGAAGATATCTCCGATGAAGAGTGGATGAACTTTATGGCAGTAAACGTGATGAGCGGTGTACGGCTCTCGCGTCATTACTTACCTTTGATGCTAAAAAAAGATTGGGGACGCATTATTTTCATCTCTAGTGAATCTGCCTTAAATATTCCCGCCGAAATGATTCACTATGGCGTTACCAAGACTGCACAAATATCCTTGGCTCGTGGTTTAGCTGAAACAACTGCAGGCAGTCGTGTCACGGTGAATACCGTATTGCCAGGGCCAACTCGTTCCGAAGGAGTGGAAACTTTCATCGAGGGACTTGCCAAGGAGCAAAATATTTCAGCCGAACAAGTTGAGAAAGAATTTTTTACCAAAACTCGTCCATCTTCCCTGATTCAGCGATTTGCTTCAACGTCGGAAGTTGCTGCATTAGTTGCATTTGTTGCTAGTCCTTTAGCCTCTGCAATTAATGGTGCTGCCTTGCGAGTCGAAGGTGGAGTGGTGCGATCGATTGTTTAATGAATTCGCCTATTGAACCTAGATTGTAGGGTGTGTCAATCCCAGTTTATTGATTAATAATACCATTTCTCTAAAATCTTGCAACACTCTTCGACCCCCCCTAGCCCCCCCGCTGCATTGCGGGGGGAACAAGAATACTGTTGAATTCTTTTTGAAAATTGGTATAAAATAGGTTATTACATTGTTACAGGAGCCAGCCTCAGTGTTTATAAAAACGGCAAACTCTTTCTCCAACAACGAGTAATTCGCTCTCTCTAGTCTTTAAATGCGATCGCGCTCTCTTAGTCTGCGAAGGCAGACTTTGTTTATTTAGTAGCGGTTTCAACCGCCGAACTCGTGCAGTAGCGGTTTCAACCGCCGAATAATCTGAAAATAAAAAACCCTCCCCAACAAAGAGAAGGGAGGGCAAAAAAAAGAGTTAGAAATTAAAGTTTTTGGAAAATTAACAATAAGGAGTTACATCCACGCCGCACTCGTCAGCCAAATAACACAAAGCCCGAAAGCGAATCCCAACCACTTGCTCGTAAAGCGGATTTAACTTGCACATTGGGGGAATGGAAAATAAAGTGCGATCGCCAAACTTGACTTCCCGCTCAAACGGACACTGCGACGGAATATATTTACACAAAAATCGAGCAAATTTTTGACTCTTAATTTCCGTGTTCTCGATCCACTCTTTCAGCGGATGTAACAAATCAAAGCGCGGCTTTTTACTGTAAGGCTGAGAAATTGTAGCGACAGTAACAGTAATTTCTTCTTTGCGATGCCATACCCAAATTGGCAGAATTCTCTGGGGTAATTTTTGCTCAAATACGTTCATATTGCTCTTCTCCTCTTTTAGAACGAGGTGCCAAGAACTCTTTGTAGAGCTTGTACTGGATTTTGTCTACAATAAGTACCTACAGCAGCTCGTTTTGCTTTACCGGATGAAAGTTCTTGAATTAATGACTAGAACCGAGACAAGTAGTTCCTGAGTTTTTAGAGACAGTGTGCGATCGCCAAAATGTCCTCACTGCCAGCTCAAGCATTTACCTATGGGGTAAAAACTCTGCCTGATACGTTCTAACTTTAACCTTTGGTTAACTCTCCTAGTGCAGTTCTTTCGATCATTGTGACGCATTAAGGTGAATTATTCTATAGGTGAAAATGCGGAATTTCAAATCAAAGTTATAATAGTTTCAAATAAGCTCGACTGCAAAAAACCTGAAAGCTATTGCCAAGTGTCGCTTCGCGCGATCGGCAAACAACTCCTACAATTATAAATAATCGGTTTCACCGCCCTCACAACCCATGAGCAACCAAGAAAGCAAAAGCATCACCCGCGAATTGCAAAGCCACGCCGCCATTCTCGGCGGCTTCGTCTCCCTCCTCTGGATTATCGAAATTGTCGATGTATTCCTATTCCGAGGCGCACTAAATTCCTACGGAGTCCGCCCCCGCAGCATCCAAGGGCTTGAAGGCATCATATTCATGCCTTTTCTGCACGGCAGTTTTGCTCACTTAGCAGCCAATACCCTCCCGTTTGTGACATTTGGTTGGTTAATCATGCTGCGAGAAACTAGGGATTTTTTCATCGTGAGTGCCGTCACTATCCTAGTCAGCGGATTCGGCGTTTGGCTGACAGGCGCGCCCAATTCCGTCCACATAGGTGCCAGCGGATTAATCTTTGGTTACTTCGGCTTTCTGCTGCTGCGCGGATATTTTGAACGCAGCTTTACCTCTATTGCGATATCTTTAATTGTCGGTTTCTTCTACGGCGGTTTAATTTGGGGAGTTTTGCCTTCGCAGCCGGGAGTTTCCTGGCAAGCACATTTCTTTGGCTTTGTCGGCGGGATATTAGCCGCTCAACTTTTGGGGCGGCAGAAACGGGCAATAAAAAACTAAAACAATAGCAATTATAGCGCTTCTCAAGCGTTGTGAGGTGTGCCATATACCATATACCCAGCGGCACCTAATATGAGAACTCGAAATGCTATAAGTTAGCAGTGAAGACTTTATGCATCTCTATGTAATTCAACTTGAGCAGGCAAGCATACGATGAAAACCGAACCGCAATCTAACTGGCTTTGAACCTGCATATCCCCCCCCATCATCAAGCAGAAATGACGGCTAATAGTCAATCCCAAACCTGTGCCGCCGTACTTGCGGGTAGTTGAAGCGTCGCCCTGCATAAAAGCTTGAAATAAATGCTGCATTTGTTCGACCGGAATCCCAATGCCGGTATCAGCAACGCGAAAAATTATCAAGTCGGAAGGTTCTGCTATTTCTTGAGTTGTTAATCTGTCATGTTTAACTCTTTCAACGGACAGGGTAATAGTGCCACCTTCCGTAAATTTGGCTGCATTGCTCAGTAGGTTGAGCAATATTTGACGAGTTTTGGTAAGGTCAGCATACATCATTCCCAACTCGCTAGCACAATTAACTTTAAACTGATTATTATTTTTCTCTATCAATGGTTCCACAGTCGAAACTACCTCCTCAATCAAAGTAACTGGGTTGAAAGTTTCTAGGTAAAGTTCCATGCGCCCTGCTTCAATCTTAGAAATATCTAAAATATCGCTAATTAAAGACAGCAAGTGTTTGCCGGCAGTTTGAATTTTTTGCAAATCTGGGATAATATCTTCGTGGCCTAAATCTTCAGCATCTTCTTTGAGCATATCGCTGTAACCGATAATTGCGTTGAGGGGAGTACGCAATTCGTGGCTCATATTGGCTAAAAAAGCGCTTTTGGCTTGGCTTGCAGCTTGAGCGGTTTGAGCGACTTTTTGGAATTCTTCTGCTAATTTGCGCTGGGTAATGTCTTCTGCAATGCCGACGATGCGGTAAATTTCTCCGGTTTCGTCGCGGACTGGAAAAGCCCGATCGCGCACCCAGCAAACTGAACCGTCAGATCGCACTACCCGATACTCCTCATCATAATCGCCCCGCAGGTGTTTCTCAAAAGCAGCCTTGACGCGATCGCGATCCTCCGGGTGAATAGCATTCAAAAAAGCCTCCGGTTCTGACAGCAAACTCTGATAGCTCAAATGCCATATTTTCTGGCAAGCTGGACTCACATAAATTATTTGCTGTTGAATTGGTTCTCTAATCCAAAATACTTCATGAATATTTTCTGCCAACAGGCGAAACCGCTCCTCACTAGCGCGCAATTGCTCCATCGCCGTGTGAAACTCCGTAACATCTTGAACCAGCGATGCCAGTCCAATTATGCAGCCGTCAGCATCAACCAAAGTAGTATTGTACCATTCACAAAGAATTATTTTACCGTCCTTTCTAATGTTCTGGTTAATGCTACTAACTCCTCCTTCATTAGCGAGCAAAGTAATAGATAGTTGCCTGACATAATCCTTAGCATTTTCAGGAACTATGAGATCGACTCCGTGCTGTCCCATTGCTTCCAAGCGATTGTATCCAAAAATTCTTTCGGCTGACAGATTCCAGTCGGCTACTTCAAAATTCAGATTCCATTCGATCGCCCCCAAAGGAGTTTGATAAAGATGGAAAGCAAGTTTTTGCTGAGATTGTTTCAGGGAAATAATTAATTGATTTTTGTCGGCGATCGCAGTTTCCACCCGTTCTTCGAGAGTAGCAAACGACTCTTCCAATTGACCTGCCATCTTATTAAAAGAGCGGGCCAGGACACCAACCTCATCCTCCCGCTCTACAGACACCATCAAGTATGGATCTAGCGCCATCGAGTCCCATTCTCCCCGCGACAGAGCCTCCGCAGCCTTGCTCAGACGCTGAATCGGGATCGCAATCCACCTCGAAGTCAGAAACCCTAGAACCGTCGCCACCACCAAAGCACCGAGACACAGCCACACTGTGTAGCGAGTGTTGGCGTTAATTTTTTCCATAAAATCGGCTTCGGGAACCGCCACCACAATCAACCAGTCGAGGCCCCTGCTGTCTGAGAATGGTGTCACCTGTAGAAATTGGCGTTTTTGACCGATCGCAAAATCTAGCTGGTAAGTGCCGTCAATCTTACTCAAATCCCCGAAGCGCTGTGTCAAATAGCGGGCTGTCGATCGAATTAGAACATTTTGGCTGCTCGTTGCAGCAATCCGTTTCGCAACGCCATTGCTCACAATAAATGGCGGTTCTGGAGTAGAATTTGCCACCAATTGTCCAGACCTTTCTATAATAAAAGTTTTGCCAGACTTACCAATTTTTAGAGTTTCCAAGAATTGATTGATTTGGGAAAGTAGCAAATCCGCACCCAGGACTCCAATCAATTCTCCTCGGTTGCCATAAACTGGTTGTGCAGCCGTAATCGCCAGTTTTGGAGTATCAAAATAACTATAAATTTTACTCCAGGTTGGTTGGCCAGTCCGCACCGGAGCCGTGTACCAAGGTCGGAGGCGGGGGTCGTAGTTAGGAATAGTCTTTAATACCTCGGTTGCTTCCCCGAACTCCGACGGCACGTAGCTGTAAAAGTTATAGCCAGTAGATTGATTAGAAATCCGAACTTGCAACTTGCCGTTGTCGAGGCGTTCAACTCCCGTAAATGTTTTTTGTTCGGAGCCGAATTGAATGTAGCTAATTTTATCAAAGATTTTGATTTGCTTGGAGAAGTAATTGCGTAAACTAGCGGAATCCTGCACGTTCAAAATGCCTAGACTGATGGCATTGAGATTGAGTTGATTGATTTGGTGCGGCGTTTCGATATAACTATGAATGTGTTGCTCGATGCGCGATGTGACTTCCGCCCGCAGTTGCGCTGCAACATCGTTGACGGCCCTGCGCCCGTTGCGTAACGACAGCCACCCCGTCAGCCCTACCGCAGCGAAAGTCTGGAGGGCAAAAGGCACGACAAGGACGATGCGAATTGGCACTTTACCCGACATTTTGAAAATCCGGTCTGTCAGAGATCTGATTGGCATGATCGAGCAGAGATATTATGAATCCACAACATTTAAGTAAGGTACAACCTGATGATCGCAGATTTTGAACGTTGAGATTGTTTGAGCAGACCAAGTGCTGTTAAGAAATCGGAATCTGCCGCTGGTTACTGAATTTTTAACGGCTGCCACCGCCATCTTAACGCGATCGCGAGCTTTGGGAGGGCGATCGAGATGGGTCTTCGACACATTCTGGGACGATCGTACTCTGGGAGATTTTAGATTTGAGACATCGGCGCGCGATCGCCCTGACGATTTAAGATTGAGACAGACTTTTGTTAGCTCTTTGGCGAAAAACCGGGTTTGACGATCGACTATACTCCATCTAGACCTTTAATCCCGATCGAAACCAGATTTCTGCACTATGAATGCGTCCAGCATCGAAGCGTGTTTCTTGTTTAGTCCTCCGTGCGTAAGTCCTAAGTGTTTGAGCGTTGCTGCAACCTAGTATGTTAGTAAACGTGGTTTCATGGAACGGTTTCTGTATATTTCTCGATTTGTATTCCTCAAACTGTCAAATCCTCTCCACCCTCTCTTCTTCTCTCCCTATCTCCGTCAACAATCACAGACAATTCCAAATGGCGGCAGCTTATTTCCACAACCAGCTACTTTTGATAGAGCGCAAACCAGCTACTTTTGATAGAGCGCAACTAAACTCCGGTTGGGTACACTTAGGATAGTAGGATGCAGCTAGCGGAGGCATGGATGATGAACGCAGTTATGGCTAATTTTGGTACTGTTCTCGGACTGAGTTCAATTTTGATCGGTTTCACCCCGGCGGTTTTCGCCCAACAAAGAATGCAATCAGAGCCCCAAAATTCGGAAACGACTTTATCGGGGGATTCTCTGAGGACTGTGGAGGACAGAACAGTGGACTCGGACTACCAAAACTTGATTGGTGAATCAAAAACGGGGGCTAATTCTGCTAGGAGGGAGCGCAGCTTGGCTGATACATTTCGCCTCAAAGTTGGCCCAGAATTGGAATTTATTACTACTCCTTCCGACGCCCGACGCCAAGGAAATCCCTTACCTATTAAACCGAGCGACAGCGGCACAGAAGCGGGAGTTCAGCTTCAGCTAGGACTGTAGCCATTTTAAGTGAATTGATGTCAAGCGATCGATCGCCCGATCCTATTTTTTTAGGCTGGGATATCTTGTGACTGCGATCGCCTTGTTTTATTAGTTTTATCACAAGTTCCGTGCGCTTTCCATCACACCACATCGCCCCTTATCAACAGAAAATTAGGACTATTAAACTTCAAATTCAGTCAAATCGGATACATATCTTTACAAAATCGCATAAAACAGGCGGTGAATGTGATGGGAAAGGCTCAACTGATCGATTATTTGCGGGGAGAATTGGCGCTATCGAATTCTGCGATCGCCGTTGCTCTCAGACACGGCGAAGAAGATGCCAGCCAACTGCCGATGGTGTTGTGGCAGTACGGGTTAGTGACGCTGAAACAGTTAGATTTGATCTTTGATTGGCTGCAAGCTCAATCGGCTTAGCAATTTAAAATGCAAAGTTTAAAAACAGGGATATTGAATTGCTGATTTTTGAGAAATAAAGCTTGCACAAACGGGCGTAGAAAAGTATGGGGTTGAGTGTTGAGGGTCTGTTTAATTTTTTCCTTTGGAACACAAATATGCGGTAGGGGCACAGCAATGCTGCGTCCCTATTTTTTGAATTTTCTGATAAAACAAACCCCAACAACTTTTTGGTTGCCGGGGCTTATCTGATTAAATTTGGTGGCGGGAAGTGGATTTGAACCACTGACCTTCGGGTTATGAGCCCGACGAGCTACCAGACTGCTCTATCCCGCGTCGCTTTGTCTACTCTCTATTCTCAAAAATCAAACCCTGGAACTTAAACAATTACAGGGTTTGTTTCAAGTTGGTGGCGGGAAGTGGATTTGAACCACTGACCTTCGGGTTATGAGCCCGACGAGCTACCAGACTGCTCTATCCCGCGTCGCTTTGTCTACTCTCTAATATAAACATACCTTCCGAAAAATTGCAACCCCTAAATCAAAAAAAAATTGAGATTGTGGGAGGGGCTGTCTCTTAGACACATCTCCCATCCTA
>NZ_CAWPRX010000200.1:0-40847 GCF_963890365.1 Tychonema sp. LEGE 07196
CTTCGGGAACCACTTTAGAACCGATAAAACCAACTATTCTGTCTAATAGCAAGCCGACAATTCCTACATAAAGCACTGCTAGAATCACGGAGCTTAGTCTAGAACTGTTGTAAGCGTCCCAGATGAAGAAACCGATGCCAACACCGCCGACTAACATTTCCGCCGCTACGATCGCCAGCCAAGACAAACCGATGCCAATTCTCAAGCCTGTGAAAATGTAAGGAACTGAAGATGGAATCAGGATTTTCCAGAAGTATTTTCTGTTGGGGAGGCGCAAGACGCGGGCGACGTTTCTGTAGTCTTGGGGTATTTGTTGAACGCCTACTGTGGTATTGATGATAATCGGCCAAATTGCTGTAGCCAAGATTACAAAAAGTGCTGCTACTTCGTTGGTTTTTAGCCCCATACCTTCAAAGGGATTGAACTGTTGAAATACTGCCAGGGCGATCGGCAACCAAGCTAGAGGCGGGATAGTTCTAAATACTTGAAACAGCGGGTCTAAAGCATCGTACATTAAAGGATTTGTGCCGATCAATATCCCTAAACTTATGCCGAGAATTGCTGATAAAGTAAAGCCGATCGCCACTCGCTGCAAACTCGCTAAAATTTGCCAAAATAAACCTTTGTCGATACCGCCGTTGTCGAAGAAGGGATCGATAATCAAAGTCCAAGTTTCTTGGACAACTTTAACCGGGCCCGGCAAGGAGGAACCATCACCGTGGCAAAGGATTTGCCAGATTGTGAGCAAAACTGCGATCGCAACTAAAGGTCGAAGGATTTTCCGGCGATTTTTTTGCACCAAATCCACTACGAAATTTACCGGATTTTTACTTTTAGAAACAGAGAGATTTGTTGCCATATTTTTGAGTGCAGTATTGTGAATAATTGATTATTTGTAGATACTTTGAAGTATTCCCCGTGTCTGGGTGGGTTGAGTCAATAGAACCAACTCCACTCAATTTTAAAATCGGTCAACAGTCAACAGTCAACAGTCAACTAATTATGCTTTCTTGATTGCCAGACTCTTCAGATATTCTTCAGGTTTTTCGGGGTCAAACTTGATGCCGTCAAAGAAGGTTTCGACACCGCGAGAAGTCGTAGCCGGAATTTGGGCGGCAGGAACACCAATTGCTGTGGCGGCGGCTTTCCAAATATCCTCGCGGTTAACTTTATCGACGGTTCCTTTGATATCGGTATTAGCCGGCATATAACCCCAGCGAATATTTTCAGTGATGAACCAAGCATCGTGGCTCTTGTAGGGATACGAAGCATTATCAGCCCAGAATTTCATCGCCACTGGACTAGCAGCTTCAACGCGACCTGTACCGTAGTCAATTTGACCTTTAGAGCGAGCGACAATATCGGCTGCAGGAACTTTTAACCATCTATCTTTACCGATGATTTGACACATCTCTTCTTTGTTTTCTGGCTTTTCGCACCACTGCTGGGATTCGAGAACAGCCATTGTCAGTGCTTTAGCAGCTTTGGGATTTTTGGCTACCCAATCTGCTCTTAAAGTTAAAGCTTTTTCTGGGTGATCTTTCCAAAGTTCTCCAGTGATTAAGGCGCTGTATCCTACTTTTTGAGCAATTAGCTGAGCGTTCCAAGGTTCGCCTACACAAAAGGCTTCCATGCTGCCGGATTTCATGTTAGCTACCATCTGGGGCGGCGGTACGGGAATCACGGAAACATCTGTATCTGGATTGATACCGCCTGCTGCTAGCCAATACCGTATCCACAAATCGTGGGTGCCTCCGGGAAATGTCATAGCAATCGGAACTTTCTGATTGGCGAGGGCTGCTTTAAAAGGTTTGCTATCGGTACCGATTTTTAAATCTAGGTATTTTTTGCCGAGGGAAATACCTTGACCGTTAGTATTTAACCGCGCCAGAATGTTCATCGGCACTGGCTGATTGCCTTTGGTAATTGTGCCTAATGTCATCTGGTGAGCCATCGGGGATAGGAGGTGCGCGCCGTCAATGCCGCCTTTGTCGGAACCGAGTTCTAGGTTATCGCGCGTCACCGGCCAAGATGCTTGTTTGGTGATTTTTACGTCTTTCATGCCGTATTTGGTAAAGTAGCCTTTTTCTAGGGCAATAATTATGGGTGCGGCATCGGTGAGGGCGATGAATCCCAAAGTGGCTCCGGTAACTTCGGGGGCGTCGGCGGGGTTGATGTTGACTGCTGGGGCGGCGTTGGGAGTTGCGCCGCTGGGAGTTGCGCTAGATGTGGTGGAACCGGAACTGCAACCGTGGGCTAGCAGGGTGCCGGCGGCTGTGACTCCGGCGGTGATGATGAATTTTCTGCGGGAAAGGTTGCTCATTTGTCTTGAATTCTTGTTGTACTTTGAGATCGTTGGAATGTGAGATGGCAGATGTGAGATCAGGCGTCGATCGACACTTTGCCGATCGCCCGCGCGCTGCAAGCTAAAATGAACCCTGGTTCTAAATCGGCAGCCGCGTCGGGTTGGCTGTCGTAAACTGTCTTCCCTTCTAGAAGTTTCTGCTTGCAAGTGCCGCAGGTTCCCGAACGACAACTGCTGTCGAGTTCGACTCCTGCCCGTTCGGCAACGTCGAGAATAAATTCATCTTCGGTGCAAGCAACTGTTTTGCCCGATCGGGCGAAAATAACAGTAGATGTCTGAGGTTTAGTCGCCGCGAGTGTCGTTTCGTCTCTCTCAACCGTCAGTTGCAGTTGTCGGTTGAGGGAAGCTACATCTCCTTGATGGGGAACAGCACCGAAGTTATCGACTAAAAGTTGATGCAGCACCGGTTTAAGGTCTTCGCAAGGGATGCTTTTTTGGACGCAAGTACCCAAATGAGCGTCTTTGCCAACCGTCCCTCCCATGTAAATATCTACACCTTCAAGGGTTTTGCCGTTCTTGCGAACCTTTGTCCCCATCAAACCGATGTCTGCTACTTGGGGTTGGCCGCAGGAATTGGGGCAACCAGTCCAGTGAATTCTGACCGGTTTGGGAATGGAGAGTTCGGTTTCGAGTTCCCCAATCATGGCGACGGCGCGCGCTTTGGTTTCAATGAGGGCGAAGTTGCAAAACTTGGAGCCGGTGCAGGAAAGTAAGGCTCGCGTCAGGGGTGCCGGGTCGATCGAAAAACGCTGTAACAGCGGTTCTTTCAGCAGCGACTCAATCCGCGATTCGGGAACGTTGGGCACAATCACGTTTTCTTCGACAGTCAGCCTGAGCTCGCCACTGCCGTAGACTTCGGCGATTCTGGCTAAATCGAACAAATCCGATGCAGTTAGCCGTCCGACGGGAACGTGCAGCCCTACATACTTGAGTCCTGCTTGTTTTTGGTCGTAGATGCCGATGTGGTCGCGTTTGTCCCAGATGATTTCATCTTTGAGGGCGGCCCGAAGCAATGTGCGGCCTAATTCTTGTTCCACGGCGGCGCGGAATTGTTCGATGCCGAGTTCGTCAATCAGCCACATCAAGCGCGATTTTTGGCGGTTTGCTCTCGGGCCTCGATCGCGAAATACAGTTAAAATTGCTTTGCACAAATCTACAACGTCGCTGGGACTTGCCCAAGCGTTGAGGGGAATTGCAGCTTCGCAGCGTTTGGCGGAGAAGAATCCGCCGACTAAAACATTAAACCCGATGTTGCCGTCCAAGTAAGCGGGTACGAAGGCGATGTCGTTGATTTCGGCGTGGACTGAGTTGTCGCGGCAGCCTGCGATCGCAATATTAAACTTTCTCGGCAAATTGGAAAACGCGGGGTTGCCTTCGCCGCTGTTGGTAATCATGTCTTGAACTTGGTTCGCCAGTTCCCGCGTATCTATCAGTTCGTCGGCATCCAAGCCTGCGACTGGAGAACCGGTGATGTTGCGAACGTTGTCCATACCGGACTGAACGCTGGTCATCCCCGCTGCTTTGAGGCGGCTGAAGATGTCGGGCACATCTTCTATGCGAATTCCGCGCAGTTGCAGGTTTTGTCTGGTGGTGATGTCGGCGCTGCCGTCGTCGCCGTAGCGCTGTACAATTTCTGCGATGGTTCTAGTTTGATTGCTGGTAATGATGCCGTTGGGCAACCGCATCCGCATCATGAATTTCCCAGGAGTTACTGGCCGAAAGAAGATGCCGAACCATTTGAGGCGGTAGTCGCGATCGATTTCGTCCATTGCTTCCCAGCCGATTTGGGCGAAGCGTTCGAGTTCGGCTTTGACTGCTAAGCCATCTTTTTCGGATTTGAGTTTTTCAAATTTGTTCTGGCTGGTTTTTGGTTCTACTGTTTGGGTCATTGGTTTACCCTCGCGGCTGGCTTGTTCGGGAAAAGTATTGACTTGGAGCATAAAGTGTGTTTCCTGCTAACCTTAGTGACTGTATGAATTTAAAACTGTATATTTAGTTACTCGATAGAATTTCTTTTAAGCATGGTTGGTCTTTTGTATACTTGAGCTTTTTTGGACGCTGCCTCGAATGCCGCCAACCTATTTATGGTTGTTATGGTTGCTACCGATTGTTCGATCGCTGGGTTTCGATGCGCCTTTGTTACGAACAAATGTAAAACCCACCACCGTAAAGATTCGTAGCTATTTTTACAAAATATTGAGTTTTATGAAGATTTTGCATACTGACAATGCGTTTTATACATGAGTAGTCGGTAAAGACACCCACAGAGCCTAAAAATCTTTGTAAATCTTTAGATTTGGGGGGGGAGAGAGGGAAATTGGCAAATAATAAAATAATGTTGTGACGCCGATCGCATACTTAAAACGCCGCTAGTCACACAATTAGATGCGTCGCGATCGCACAATTAGCATTTAAAAATCACATTCTCTACTCTGTCAGCGTCACTGTTGATTTTGGGAGCATGATAGATGATATAACTATCGAATTCAGAGAAGGTCTTATGCTTTTTATTCAACTTATCCCCGGCGCTATTTCTGAAATACTGGCCTCTGTTACCGATACAGGCTGTTTGACATTGGCCGATCGCTACGGTTTGATGGCTGCTGTTTTGGATGACTCTCTCGACGAGCAAGATATATATTCGCTCAACCGACTGCTACGCTACGTGCTTAAGGGAAGAGTCAAGATAGTTAATGAATTGTCGGCGATCGGTTAACAGCATTCAGAAATTTGATTGATGCAGCGCTTCAAGTGCAGAAACTACCGCCAGAGTCTCCAGGAACCCGCGATGCTCGCTACGGATATGTTGCAGGCAGTTTCTTGGCTTTTCTCAAAACGATCGCTCCTCGCCGTCAGTCGATTTTAGATTTTAGATTTTAGATTTTTAGATTTACTTGCATTATTAGTAGGGTGCGTCGAGGATCGATGAATCCCTAATATCATCTCCGGTAGATTGCCATAACACAAAAAAGGTTCGTGCGTGCAGTTAATCGAGCGGGCGCGATATAAGATCGTTTCCGGCTGCATCGTCAGGTGATAAATCAGAGAGCAATTCATGAATGATTTTTACAAGTCACCACGGATATCGGTGTAATTTTCCGTTGTTCGATTCACAGTCAACAGTCAACAGTTAACAGTCAACAGTCAACAGTCAACAGTCAGTAGGGGCGGTGGAGGGTGCGTGCGGGCCCTCTTAACTTGAGGAAACAATTTTTTGTAAATGGTATAATTTTGGGCGATCGGTCTTTGAGGAATTTGAAGACTCAAGTCCTCACTACCAACCTAATTATAATTATTGAACTGGGCTAGAGATAATAGGCAACCTATGAAAATCATCAATCAAACAATCGAAATACTCACAGAATCAGGCATTAATATTTATAATATCACTCCTCAAATTGTCCAGATTCTTGATAGCAGTTCCGTAAAAAATGGACAAGTCATAGTATTTTCGAGACACACCACTACAGCTTTAGCAATTAATGAAGATGAAGAAAGATTGCTAGCAGATATTAAAGCATACTTGCAAAAATTAGCGCCTCCCGGTGACAAATACCTGCACAACGACCTGCATTTAAGAATAGTTCCAGCCGACGAACCGATCAACGCTCACTCTCACCTGATGGCCATGACGCTCAGTACCAGCGAAGTAATTCCAGTTGCAGAAGGTAAATTAGCACTGGGGACTTGGCAATCTGTTTTGTTTTTTGACTTAGACGGGCCGCGAAACAGAAGTGTAAGTATTCAAATTATGGGCGAATAAGTTGTGGTGTATTTAAATGGCATCTAGCGGTTTTCAAGTGAATGAAATATTGACAAATTAATCCCTCAATCCATCAATTTTATTGACTAACTCTGCGTGGGTGATGCGTTTGGGTAGCAATGTGCGGGTAGTGGCGGGAGTTTGCTGTTTAATTACGGGTATTAGCTGTTTTTTTTGAATGCAGTTGATATTAGGCGATAGCCCACAAAATCGGGAGTAGATCAGTTTTGGAAAAAGCATTTTTTTTATTAAGCGTGCGAGCGTCCCCGATCGCGTATTGTACTCGCGAGCAGGGAC
This sequence comes from Tychonema sp. LEGE 07196, assembly GCF_963890365.1. Lineage (NCBI taxonomy): Bacteria > Bacillati > Cyanobacteriota > Cyanophyceae > Oscillatoriales > Microcoleaceae > Tychonema > Tychonema sp. LEGE 07196. Next base: position 6,426 of record NZ_CAWPRX010000200.1, read on the forward strand.
GCTCGAACTATAAATGCAAAACCGATCTGCTCTCACAAAATCTTTACCAAAACTTTAATAAAATTTGCCGGAATCTATGATTTACTAAAAATTAAAGAGTCCCTACGAGGCGGTAGCATCTCCGGCTTTGTAAAAATATTTTTTTGTTCGAGTGCGATCGAGAAAATCTCCCACGCATTCAAGCAAAACACAGATGCTACCGAGCGATCGACTGGATTTTTTATCACTCATTCCCCGGAGAATTTTATGAATTCTACTAATAAAAACAGTATTTACAGCACTTGCTCAGTGGCTGTTTTCTGTGCAATTATCGCGATACAGCCACAAAAAGCTACAGCAGCAACGCTATCTAACGGTTGGAATTATGCGATCGACTCCTTCAGCGACGGCGTGACAGGGCCGCAAATCGGCGGCGGCGAATTTGAATTTTACGGTATCGCTGTCAAAGAAACATCAGATACAGCTTTCATCGCCATTAACTCCAATCTAAGTTTAGCGGGATATGCAGACAGCGCCGCTCAAAGAGGCAACATTAACTACGGCGATTTATTCTTCAATTTTTCCGGTCAAAACTTCAACACAGCTAATGCAAATAACAGCTTGTTTGCAGTTCGCTTTGCCGAAGGAAATGACTCAGGCGTGGCAACAACAGGCGTTTACAGCAATGTTACTGCTAAAAATGTCACTAAAACCAACTCCGGCTTTAGCAATTTAAATCAATTCAACACCGTAGTTGCATCTCAAGGCGGTACCCCATCAATGGGCGATTTAGCTGCTACAGACCCCTATTTTGAACAAACAGGAAACTGGACAGTTCTCAACTCAATTGCTACAGGTACAAAAGTAGGAGAAATCAATTCTTTAACTCCCGCCACTTTGACCGCACTCGGTCTTAATTTCGGTCAATTTAATGCCGTAGGTTCTCAAACAATCGGATTCAGTTTCAACAAATCCTCAATGCCTTCGGGAAGCTATATTGCTAATTTTTTGGCCGAGTGCGCTAATGATGCGATCGCCATTAAAAGCTCCTTTGAAGCAAGCTCTCCTGAAGCCGTACCCGAACCATCTACTTGGTTCGCTACTTTACTAGGATTGAGCTTTTTAGGTATGGGTGCGGCGAAACGCAAAATTAAGGGCAATATTGCCTAAGTTATGGGTGCGCTGCGGCGCACCTTACGCATCACTAGCGCGACTTCCAAATAGATGTAGGGTGCGCGGCGGCACACCTTACAAACGGCTGTAATTATCGAGAGATAAAATGCGCCCAAACATTCCCATCAGGCCCCGCAACTTGATTGACGTAACTGTAGGGATACATCAACTTTCTTCCCTCAGTATTGCTGTAGCCCGTGAGTGCATCTCCCCAAGGATCTTGTACGATATAACCCTGGGAATTGTAGCCAATTAAAGTGATAATGTGACCGGCCGCCGTAAAATCTCCCGCTAAAACTACCGGCCGCCGATTCAACAATTGGGATCGCACATCCGCCCATGTACGAGTCGTACTAAAACTCGTCTGGAACCCGTAAGCCTGAATCAGCGCCGTCAGCACGTTGTGATCCGTTTGAGAACCCTGGCCGGCATAGTCGAAACACCACTGCAACAACTCATCCTCCAACTGTCCGCCCCACTTAGAGCGAACGCCGTAGTAATAAAATACCATTGCGATCGCAGTTACATTGCAAGTAGACCAGTCAAAGCGCGGATTGTCCCGCTGCGAAAAATACGGCACGTTCAATTCCACATTGTTCGGAACTGGATCGAAAATTTTATCTCCCCGTTTGAACTGAACAAAGCTCGGAAAAACATAACCTGTATTGCCAAAATTCGGCAGTTCTTCAGTTAGGGAAACTTTTAGGTGATTTTCTTCCAAACCGTAGCTTTCCACGCCGTAAACTCTACCTAAAGGTAGTGTAGTTCTTTCAGTAGCAGTTAGTTTGTTAGCCTCTAACGGGCGTTTTTTCAATACCGTTGGTTGCAGCATTGTCATTGTCAAAGCATCGGGGTCAAAGGGAACTTCTTTGCCGTTTTTCTTGATTTTAACGGACTGCCAATAAATAAATCCGACATTCCCGAAACCGGGAATAGATTCGGCGAGAGTTACTCGGAAATGACCCAAAACGCACGCATAACCAGTGATGGTGTAGGTGCTACCTAAAATTAAAGCTGCAACTCCATTGGCAGGCAGTTTTGATGAATCTACTGGTTGGCTTTTAATCACAGTTGTTTGAGTTACCAACAGTTCAGCGCCTCCGCTGTTGTTGGGTACGTCGGCGAGGTCAAACTTCAAGGTTTTTGTACCTTTGGCCAACTGAACGTCTGGTTCGTAAAAATAGCCAAAACTGCCGATCGGCGAAATTGCCGAATCCAGCACCACCTTGAGATGCCCGTCAACAAATCCGTACTTGCTCAACGTGAAAATCTGACCTGCTTTGACAAGAACTTTTTGCTGATTTTCTAGTCGCGAAGAATCAACCGGAGCTACTTTAAAGAAAGTAGCAGAAACTATCTTTAAGGTCAAACCTTTTCCGACAGTCAGCGGATCGGAACTAACTGTAATGTAAATTACTTGGCTGGCGGTAACATTGCGTTTGCTGTCAGTTGCGCGCAACCTCAGCCAACGAGCTCCTGCTACGCTAAATCCTTTAGGCATATTCACTTGCCAAGTGCCGGCTTGTTGGTTTAGCGTAACGGTTAGCGGAAATTTATCTTCAGCTATTACATCAACTTTTACCGCTTCCTGCTTGTCAAAAGTACCCTGCAGGACGATCGCCTGATTTACCAAAACTTCTGTTGGCCCTTGATAAGTTAAATTAGGGGCAGGATTGAAAGATTTACCACCGCGACTGAATTGCACGAAATCGGGAAAAATAAAACCCGTATTGCCAAAGGAAGGCAAATTTTCAGTCAGCGAGACTTTGACATCACCTTGTTCTATAGAGAATCCTGCAACTCCGTAAATCATGCCCGCCGCCAAATTAATTTTTTCTGGCGATTGCAGGCTTGCTGGATTGACCGGCCGCTTTTTAAGCACAGCAGTTTTGATAACAGTCATCGTCACAGCATTTCTATCACACTGAATTCCTATCCCGTTTTGCAAAATTTGGACGTGTTGCGAGTACAAAAAACCTGACTGGACAAAGTTGGGGATCTGGTTATTTAGGGTGACACGAAAATGATTGTCTACGCAAGCGTAGCCGAGAATATTGAAAGTTTCTCCCTGGTAAAATCGGACTTTCTGATTTTCTGCTAAAGTAGCAGAATCTGCGGGATTGCGCTTTAACCAGGTTTTTTTGTTTACCCACAGCAACATCATTCCAAGCGGCGGGGTGGGTAATTGGGCGCGATCGAATATCATGATTTTTGCGCCGCTTGTGATGACTGCGTGCTTTTCGTAAAAAAAGCCGGAATTCCCCACCGGATAAATTGGATTATTTAATTTAACATTCAGGTGTCCGTCTTCTAACTCGTAGTCGGTAATTTGATAAGTTGTTCCGGCTGGTACGTCCGCTTTTTGCAGTTCGTTGAGACTGGTACTAGGCAATGTTCCGGCTTTGAATCTGGTAAATTGGAGAATAATTAACGTAAAAGAGCGATCGGGCGTGTTAGAAGCAGGATTAACTTTGATGCTAATTGTTTGTTCGCCGATAACTTTGCCAGTCTTATCAGTTGCCTTCACCTGCACCGTGCGAGATCCAGGGCGATCGAATCCTTTCTCTAAACTGATGTTCCAAATGCCTGTAGATAAATTCATCTCAGCATTTAGGGGATTTGAGCCTTCTGCTGCTGAAATCGCCACCACTTGATTTTTGTCAAAACTGCCAACTAAGACAGCGGCTCGATTCGCCTCAACTTCTTGGGGGCCTAAGTAACTGAAAATACTGTTGTTGTTTGTCATTCTCTATCTGCCTACCTACTTAATTATTCAGCTACAGCAAGGATAACTTCTGATTTTATCAAACACAATGTCAATCGCTGACAAAACCGCCCCTCGACTGAATCTAGGGGCGGTGAAAGCCTTTTAAAGCATGAATTTTGAATGGTTGACAGGATTTGCACGCAAAATCTAACTGTAGGCTGTGCACCGCGCACCTGACGACAATCTAGGCTGCTCGATCGCATTTGTCGTGCAAGTTGTGGGGGAACAAATATAGTTAGAGTAGGTTGTTAACCCCCGTACCCGTGACCCCTCACTAAACTATGGTGACAAGAATATCTTGAGCGTGAGAGTCAACTTTCAGATTGTCTCCTTCATAAACCTGAATAATTTTGCCGGTGCCGTCGATGACGAAGGTGACGCGCTTGGCATAATCGCCTTTTTCGACATCGTAAGCTTTGGTAATTGCGCCATCAACATCTGCTAATAGTTGAAAAGGCAAACCGTACTTTTCTGTGAATTTTTGGTGCGATTCTTCGTTGTCGCGGCTGACACCGAGAACTACTATATCTTTGCCCTTGTATTCTTCATGGGCTGCTTTGAAGCTTTGGGCTTGTCTGGTGCAGCCGGGGGTGTCATCTTTGGGGTAGAAATACAAGATTACGGTTTTACCGTTGAAGTCGGAGAGGGAGACTGTTTTGCCGTTTGTGTCTTTGGCGCTGAATTGAGGAGCCGCGCACCCTACTGGTAATGTCATAGTTGTGTTTCTGTTGGGATTTATAAATGTATTTTAATTCATTTTGGGCGGGCTAGGAGCCCACCCCACAATAAAATGCACTTTTTGTGGAACAGGCCGGAAAGCCTGTTCATAATATTTAATTAAACTTCAGCCGCTTGTTTTTCCGATTCTAGCCTATGCTCCCTGGTTGGTTGTTTAAACATTTGGAGTAGTGGTCTTTGCCACTCAGAAAAGCGATCGCCTAAAATGGCTTTTACAGCCAAACTCGTCTAGCCTGTTCTAAAATGTAAGACACATCCTATATTAATTCCCTACCATGTCGATCGCCGTCATTAAAGAACATATCGAAATTACTCCCGGAATCTGTGGGGGAAAACCCCGTATCGCCGGACATCGCATCCGAGTTCAGGATATAGTTGTTTGGCACGAACAAATGGGAATGTCACCAGACGAAATTCTGTATCACTATCCGAGTATTACTTTATCTGATATCTATGCAGCTTTAGCCTATTATCACGATCGTCGAGATGAAATTCGCTCTGCAATCGAAGCAGATGCAGAATTTGCTCGCCAGTTGAAAGCTCAAACTCCATCGCTATTGCAACAAAAATTAAAAAATCGTCAACATGGCTAAGATAAAATTTCATCTTGACGAAAATATAACTCTTGCCATAGGAAATGGATTGCGAAGACGTGGAATTGATGTCACCACAACTCCAGAACAAGGAACGATCGGGCAATCCGACGAACAACAATTAGCATTTTCCCTGTCTCAAGAGCGAGTGATTTTTACCCAAGATACGGATTTTTTAAGACTGCATCATGCAGGTTTGTCTCACGCACGTATTGTTTACTGTCTGCAAACCAGTAAATCGATTGGGGAAATTTTGCAAGGATTAGTATTAATTTGGGAGGTAGTGAATGCTGAAGAAATGAACAATCATTTGGAGTATTTGTAGAAATAGGCGATCCGGATAAATCCACTTTGACTCTAAATCTGTAACAATTAAAAATATAGTACCTCTTCAAAATTTCTCCCAATGACTTTTATCCCATCCGAAGCGTTTAAATCTATTAGTTATCCCAGCCGCACTGTCAAAAGAGCAGATCGCGCGATCCGGTGCAGCCCTTTTCAATTACACTTCTTCCAGACCATCCGCGATAACAGCGTTTTCCTAAGCGCGATCGCCTCAAATTCCGGTGTCGAAAGCGGCTACACCCGATCGCCCGTATCCGAACTTGCAGCCGAAAACTCCCTGCTGTGGCTGATTCAAGTCGGCGTACTGCGGCGGGAAGTAGACGGACAAGGGATTACCGACAGTTTTCGCCTCACGCCCCTAGGCCGCCAACTCGTGGAAAAATGGGAACAGGAAACAGATAAAGTGCCGGATGCTTCATTGTGCGATCGTATGGGAAATGCCGTTAGCCGCGGGTGGGGACTGTTTGTATGAACTTTTCTCGCTGGCTGCGGCCTGACACAGAGTCCAACAGTCCGACCACGATCGCACCGTAGCATTTTTTGAAGAACTGGGCGCGATCGTCCCCTGGCTGAGTCATTCGCGCCACCTCGATTTATGAATGATTTTTTACCGCAGAGGCCGCAGAGGGCGCAGAGAGAAGAGAGGGTTCTCTACGGATTTGGTTCGATCGAATGTGCGGTCGATCGCCTATACTGGAATATCTGGTTGTCAGCCATTCAAGGACGAGAGACGACTAAAGTTATCACTACAAACTTCATTATGATTATTTAACCGGACTTGATATCATCTCTCAAATAACCGCTAACTACTAACAACTAACTACATAAAACGTTTCTCCAAAATGGAAGCTAAATCTTACAAAGACACGGTAAATCTGCCCAAAACCAAGTTTGATATGCGGGCTAACGCCGCCCGTCGCGAACCGGAACTGCAACAATTTTGGGCAGATCGAGAAATCTACGATCGCCTTTCGGAAAATAACCCAGGCGATTTGTTCGTCCTCCACGACGGCCCGCCCTACGCTAACGGACAACTTCACATCGGCCACGCCCTCAACAAAATCCTTAAAGATTTTATCAACCGCTACCAAATGCTGCGCGGCAAAAAAGTTCGCTACGTGCCCGGTTGGGATTGTCACGGATTGCCGATCGAACTTAAAGTCTTGCAGAACATGAAATCGGACGAAAGGCTCAATCTTACCCCGATCGAACTCCGCACCAAAGCCGCCGCCTTCGCCGAAAAAACAATGGAACAGCAGCGCGATTCCTTCCAGCGCTACGGCATTTGGGGCGACTGGAAACACCCCTACTTAACCATGAAACCCGAATACGAAGCCGCCCAAATCGGCGTTTTCGGTCAAATGGTGCTCAAAGGCTACATCTATCGCGGCTTTAAACCGGTTCATTGGAGTCCGAGCTCGAAAACAGCCCTCGCCGAAGCAGAATTGGAATATCCCGAAGGCCACGTCTCGCGCAGCATCTACGTCGGCTTTCATGTCAGAAACTTGTCAAAATCTTTGCAAACGAAGCTCAAGCGCTATATGCCGAGCCTCTGGGCCGCGATTTGGACGACTACCCCTTGGACAATTCCGGCAAACTTGGCGATCGCAGTCAATCCCGAACTGATGTATGCAGTGGTGGAACCGCCGGCAAATTCCCACATCGCACAACAATTTATGTTAGTCGCTGTCGATGCGGTCGATCGACTTTCGGCAACTTTCAACACAAAATTAAAAATACTTGCTACTTTCCCCGGTAAAGAATTAGAAGGCTGCATCTACAAACATCCGCTGTTCGATCGCGAAAGCCCGATCGTTGCCGGCGGCGACTACATTACCGCTGACTCAGGAACCGGATTGGTGCACACCGCACCAGGCCACGGACAAGAAGACTTTATCGTCGGAAAACGCTGCGGTTTACCAATTTTAACTCCCGTAGATGAAAACGGAAATTTCACCGCCGAAGCCGGAGAGTTTGCAGGTTTAAATGTCCTCGGAAACGGCAATAGCGCGGTGATTGAGGCATTGGAAAAGGCAAATTGTTTGATTAAAGAGGAAGCTTATCCTCACTCCTATCCTTACGATTGGCGCACGAAAAAGCCGACGATTTTTCGGGCTACAGAACAGTGGTTTGCGTCGGTGGAAGGGTTCCGAGATGAAGCATTAAAAGCCATTTCTAATGTGAATTGGATTCCCGCCCAAGGTGAAAATAGAATCACTGCAATGGTCGGCGATCGAGCGGATTGGTGCATCTCTCGCCAGCGGACTTGGGGCGTTCCCATTCCGGTATTCTACGACGAAGAAACCAACGAACCGCTGTTAAATGAAGAAACGATCGCCCGCGTCCAAGCCATCTTTGCCGAGAAGGGTTCGGATGCTTGGTGGGAATTGCCGATCGCCGAATTGCTGCCAGAATCTTACCGCAACAATGGCCGCACTTACCGCAAGGGAACTGACACGATGGATGTGTGGTTTGACTCGGGTTCTTCTTGGGCTGCAGTTGTCAAAGGGCGATCGGAATTAAACTATCCTGCTGATATTTATTTGGAAGGTTCAGACCAACACCGCGGCTGGTTTCAATCCAGCTTGCTAACCAGTGTAGCAACCAACGGCATCGCTCCTTACAAAACAGTTTTGACTCACGGTTTTGTGCTGGATGAAAAAGGCCGCAAGATGAGCAAATCTGAAGGCAATGTCGTCGATCCGGCCGTCGTAATTAAGGAATACGGGGCAGATGTTTTGCGGTTGTGGGTGTCTTCGGTAGACTATTCTGCAGACGTGCCGTTGGGCAAAAACATCCTCAAACAGCAATCGGATGTTTACCGGAAAATTCGCAATACAGCTAAGTTTTTGCTGGGAAATTTGCACGACTTCGATCCGGCAAAAGATGCTGTAGCTTACGAGGATTTGCCGGAACTCGATCGCTATATGCTGCACAGAATGGGCGAAGTTTTTGCGGAAGTTCAAGATGCTTTTGAAAACTTCCAATTTTCCCGATTCTTCCAAACAGTGCAGAATTTCTGCACGGTGGATTTGTCTAATTTCTATCTGGATATTGCCAAGGATCGACTTTATATCAGCGCGACAGATGCCCAGCGCCGCCGCAGTTGTCAGACGGTAATTGCGATCGCTGTGGAGAATTTGGCAAGGGCGATCGCACCTGTGTTGTGTCACATGGCTGAGGATATTTGGCAGTACCTTCCCTATCCAACTCCCTACAAGTCAGTATTTGAAGCTGGTTGGGTGCAACTTGACGCTTCGTGGCACAATCCAGAATTGGCTGCGCGCTGGCAATATTTGCGACAAGTACGCGGCGAAGTTAACAAGGTTTTGGAAAAAGCCAGGACTGAAAAGGCGATCGGTTCTTCTTTGGAAGCTAAGGTTTTATTGTACGTTCCCAATGTCGAAAAAAGACAGCAACTGCAAGCTTTGAATCCTAGCAGCGAAGAATTGGTGGATTATGTGCGATCGCAAAATGCAGCGATCGAACTAGCCGCAGAGGAGAAAGCAAAAGCAGTACAAGATCGACAGGAAGCAAAAGCTGCAAGTGTTGCAAAAACCTTGACAATAAAGACTGTTAGTGTTGAGCAACAAACAGTCGCTAAGCGCGATGCAGGTTCTGAGATTGTAGAGTATTCTACCCCAGAAGAATCGGCTTTAGATTTGCAGCAAGTGTTAGATCGCAGCGCCCAGTTTATTGCTGATTTGCCTGAATACGCGGGCAACTTTATCACAGAATACCAAAAAATTCTGGTAACGCTCGGCTTGTTAGCTTCTGTATTGGTAACGGGTAGAGTAACCCTGGCAGTTTTGGATACGATGAATCAAATTCCTCTCTTGGAAGTCTTCTTTAAAGTCATCGGTATCTTATTTACAATCTGGTTTGCTTTCCGTCACTTGCTGTTTGCAGAAAACCGTCAAGAAATTGGACAAACAATTGATTCCCTGACAGCCGATGTGCTGGGACAAACAACTGCGCTTGTGCTTGTAGAAACACAGGCGATCGTACTAGCGCCCGCAGTAGAGACAGCGCTTGTACCAACACAGCCGCAAACATCCGCAGCCCAACAAAGTTTTGCAGAAATACCTGCAATCCCGAAAGCAGAATTAAGTGTGGCACCCAAAGCAGAAACTCCTGCTGAAGTAGCTGTACACCATCATTCTGCAAGTGGTAGCAACGGTGTAGACGAATTGCGCTATTTGTTCATCACATCAGAAGTTGAACTGATCGAATCGAATGCAATCCTGCAAGAATTGCCGTACAGCTACCAGTCTCCAGAGTTGGCGATTGGTGTAGTCAAAGCAGACGGCCAAAAGTGCGATCGCTGCTGGAACTACTCAACCCACGTCGGAGAGTCGATCGAACATCCGGCAATTTGCGAACGCTGCGTCTCTGCAGTAGACGGCAAATTTTAACGCAGGATGTGTAATAAATAGTTTGTCACTGCCAGTGAAACGAAGCAATCGCTTAATTTCCGCCATTGCTTCGCTTCATCTCTCTCTTATCTTCTCTTCCTCTGCGTGCTCTGCGTTCTAGTAAGGTTAAATCATTCCAATTATTCAAATTAAAAAAGCAATGGTTTACGCAGAATGTTTTTAGGCTGAGGTGTAAATCCCCATCTCATACCAATTTCAAAAAATAATGCAACAGTATTCTTGTCCCCCCCCGAACTCGCGGGGGGGCTAGGGGGGGTCAAAGAGTATTGCATGATTTTAGAGAAATGGTATCAAAAACGTCACGCGACCTATGTCAACTGTTTAAGGTATGTGTATGGTGCGGATAAGTGAGATTTCCCAGCTTTCTGGACAGATTGTCGGTGATATCGTTTCCGGTTGAATCGGAATGATTTAACCTTACTAGAACACAGAGAACACAGAGAGAAATGAATACAGGACGATGAAGAGAGGAATTGATATGAATCCGCACCCTACGGGGATTTTCTAGCTTTCCCAGCAGATGTTGAATAGTGACATACTTGCGATATGTTGTATGGTAAGTCGCACGAGTCATTTCCCTCTCAGTACGCTTTGTGACCGATTTTCCTACTTACCGAATGTTTTTATGAAAATTTTAGTAACTGGTGCAGCAGGTTTTATCGGCTATCATTTAGCCCAAAGATTATTATCCCAAGGGCAACAAGTTTACGGCATTGATAACTTAAATGACTATTACGATGTCAACCTCAAAAAAGCGCGTTTAGCTCAACTCCAGACGCATTCGCAATTTACTTTTGAATATTTAGATTTGAGCGATCGCCCTAGCATATCCCAACTTTTCCAAGACCAAAAATTTGACCGCGTCGTTCACCTCGCCGGTCAACCGGGCGTTCGCTACTCGCTGGAAAATCCTCACGCCTACGCAGACAGCAACCTGACAGGATTTATCAACATTTTAGAAGGCTGTCGCCACAGCAAAATTGAGCATTTAGTTTTTGCTTCTTCCAGTTCTGTTTATGGTGCTAATACTAAAGTTCCCTTTGCAGTTACCGATAACGTCGATCATCCGATTTCCCTTTACGCCGCCACCAAAAAAGCTAACGAACTGATGGCTCATTCCTACAGCCATTTGTACGGTTTGCCGATTACGGGATTGCGCTTTTTTACAGTATACGGCCCTTGGGGAAGACCGGATATGGCTTATTTTAAATTCGTCAAGGCGATCGCCGAAAACAAACCCATCGACGTTTACAACTTCGGCAAAATGCAGCGCGATTTCACTTACATTGACGATGTAATTGAAGGAGTTGTGCGAGTTATGGCAAAACCGCCTCAATCGATCGCCCAAAATTCTGCCACCACCGCTCCCTACAAGATTTATAATATTGGCAATCATTCCCCTGTGGAATTGTTGACTTTTATCGAAGTTATTGAAAAAGCAACGGGGAAAACAGCCGTTAAGAATTTTTTGCCAATGCAGCCCGGTGACGTACTTTCTACCTATGCAGATGTAAGCGATTTGATGCAGGATGTAGGATTTAAGCCCAGTACGCCGATCGCCCAAGGCATCCATAAGTTTGTAGAATGGTATCGAGACTATTACGGCGCTGCGGGCGAGAACTCTTACAGTCAAGAGGCTGCAGAGATAGAACATCTTCCCAATGGCGATCGTCTGGCCAAAGTTTAAGCGCCAAAAATATTCACTAATGTGCTTAAAAACGCATTAGTTTTACCGATATTGGTTCGTAGTGCAGACTGAATTTCGCACGACGAACCAATATTATAGATACTCCCGATTAGAGGAAAACGAGATCGATCGATGAGCAAAACTATTTTCGGTCAAAAAAACTGCAGACAATTTCACCAGGGTTGTTTTGTCCAAATGCCAAAACAGTGCCATCTTTCTTAACCGTAGTGCGATCGCGACAATTGTAAACTTCCAGAGGCTGTTTAACTCGATCCACACTCAGAATTACCCTGTACTCCCAATAATTTTTTGCACTGCGTTTGATATCGACAATGCAAATCTCGCGCCCTTGATAATTTCGGCAAACAGATGCCTCAGCCGGCAGCGCCATCCAGAAAACAGATATTAATAGCAGCCAGCAGCAAAAATATTTTATCATCAGCTTAACAACAAAGCGCGCCCTCAAGCCGCCACATCATAGGATAGCTGAACCATACCAGAACTGTAAGTCTGACATCCAGTTAGCTGCAAAGCTGTAGTATTGGGATTAGCAAATAAAGGAATTCCTTCGCCCAAAATCAGCGGGTGCACTGAGAGAATCAGCTCGTTGACAAGATTTTTGTTCAGGAAATCGCGAATCAGCAAAGAGCCTCCCACCAACCAAATATTTTTGCCCTCTATCAAGCGCAAATCATTGACAAAACTCTCTAATTGTGCTACTACTTCCACATCAGAAGTTGCTGTGAAATCTAGATTTTTAGTAAAAACATAACTTTTTTTTTCTTGGTAGGGATACTCGCCAAAAGTTAGAACTTGTTCGTAGGTTTTGCGACCCATGAGGACTGTATCGATGCTATCTAAGAATTTAGTATAGCCGTAATTTTGGTCTGTATACAGCCAGTCAATCTCGCCATTCGATCGCGCGATATAACCGTCTAAACTAGATGCAATGAAGAGTACAATTTTACGCATGGCAATACCGGGATTTTGGCTGTAGGGGCGATCGCCCGAATCACCTTAATTTTAGATCGTATCATGTCTACCCATCGAGGCCAAGAAACCGGGTATTCTCCGAGTCTTTGGTTGGGTGACGAGAAATACAGAAAGAAACCCGGTTTCTGAGATTTTCGCAGGGGCCAAGAAACCGAGGTTTACGCATCGATGCCAAGAAACCGGGTTTCTTCGAGTCTTTGGTTGGGTGACGAGAAATACAGAAAGAAACCCGGTTTCTGAGATTTTCGCAGGGGCCAAGAAACCGAGATTTTCGCAGGGGGCAAAGAAACCGGGTTTCTTCGAGTCTTTGGTTGGGTGACGAAAAATGTAGAAAGAAACCCGGTTTCTGAGATTTTCGCAGGGGGCAAAGAAACCGAGATTTTCGCAGGGGGCAAAGAAACCGGGTTTCTTCGAGTCTTTGGTTGGGTGACGAGAAATGTAGAAAGAAACCCGGTTTCTGAGATTTTCGCATCGGGCCAAGAAACCGGGTTTCTACGAATCTTTGGTTGAGTGACGAGAAATATACCAAGAACCCTGGTTTCTGAGGTCTTTGTTACCAAATGATAACAAATCATGGTAGGCTTGGGATAGGGAGTTTTTTGTTTATGAATCCAATAAAACGTGTTGCCATAGTGGGAGGAACCCACGGAAACGAACTCACAGGCATTTACCTGGTGAAGAAGTTCGATCGCGCGCCACAGTCAATTGGGCGATCGACTTTTGAAACAATCGCCCTGCTAGCCAATCCCAAAGCTTCCGAAATCGGCAGACGCTACGTCGATATCGACCTCAACCGCTGCTTTCGACAGCAAGATTTACAAAATCCCCACCTCTCCACCTACGAAGCGCAGCGGGCCAAAGAAATCTACCACATTTTTAGCTCAAAAACCACTCCGCAGCAAAGCTTAATTATCGATTTGCACAGCACCACATCCAACATGGGGCTAACATTTATTCTCGCCAGCCAGCATCCTTTTAACCTGCAACTAGCAGCTTATTTAACCTCTGTCTATCCCCACCTCAAGCTGCTGGTTTCGGCAACTAACAATTATGATAGTCCTTTGCTGCGATCGATTTCCCAATTAGGCGGTACGCTGGAGGTTGGTGCAGTGCCACAAGGCGTATTAGATGCCTCTTTATTTCAGCAAACCGAGCAAGTTGTCGGCACAATTTTAGACTGCGTAGAAAGCTACAATCAAGGCACAATGCCTGCTGCAACAAATCCCCTGACTGTTTATCATACCATCGGGGCGATCGACTATCCCAGAAGCGAAAAGGGAGAGATTCAGGCAATGATTCATCCTCAGCTACAATCCAGAGATTATCAAGCCCTCAATCCCGGCGATCCGATGTTTTTGACCTTTGAGGGCGAGTCGGTCTTCTATGAAGGTAAATCGACGGTATATCCAATTTTTATTAACGAGGCGGCTTACTACGAAAAAGGGATTGCGATGTGTTTTACCCAAAAGCAAATAGTTAGTTGTTAGTTGTTAGTTGTTATTGGTTATTGGTTATTGGTTATTGGTTGTTGGTTGTTGGTTATTTGTTATTGATTATTGTTATTTGTTGTTTTTTAGGTGTTGGTTGTTAGTTGTTATAGCAATTATAAATCATTTGTAAATTTCTTACTCCCTCCCCTTAGTAAGGGGAGGGTTGGGGTGGGGTAAAAAGATTTACGACTCCTGCAAGGATTGCTATAGTTGTTAGGTGTTAATTGTTAGATGTTACTTGTTATTTATTAGTGGGGGCGGTGTCCCCGTACCCGCCCTCTTAGTAGTCAACAGTCAACAGTCAACAGTCAACAGTCAACAGTCAACAGTCAACCGCCAACAGTCAACAGCTATCAACTAAAACTATTCTTGAGGATTTTCAGGCGACAAAAACTTCTCTTCAGCAACAGGACGAGAATCATGAAACTGCTTCCATACTTGTAAACTAAAAATACAAGCAAGCAGCCATATAAAACCAGCAATATAACCAGCAATCACATCGGTTGGCCAGTGAACTCCGAGATAAAGTCGGCTCAAACCAATAGCCGCAATTAATACCACAGTCAAGGTGTAAATCAACCAGCGCTGCTTGGGAAAGCGCGAACCCAAGAGATATCCTAGCAAACCGTAAATAATCATTGAAATCATCGCGTGTCCGCTAGGAAAACTGTAAAACTTAACATCAACCGTGCGCTCCCAAAGTAGAGGTCGATCGCGCGCAAACAGTTGTTTCAAGAGTAGATTTAAACCCAAACCTCCCACGCCTGTAACTGCAATAGTTGTGGCTTCGGAGCGATGTTTGCGTATCCACAATATAATACCCAAACTCACGCTCAGCATTAGCAGCACGTTGGGTTCTCCCAAAAATGTCAAGCCAAGCATGAGGCGATCGCGCAGTGGAGTGTGCAGGCTCCTAAGATATAGTAAGATAGATGTATCGAAAGCGTAGGTTTCCTTTTCCAAAACCTCTTCGGCAATGGTGGCAAACGCCCACATCGCCAAAGCAGCAACCGCAAGGCCGCCAAGCCGAATTATCGAAATCAGCGATCTAATTTTAGAGAGCATTTTTTAACTAATTAAGCAGTAAAAACCGAGAAAACTAAGCTGTTTTGCTTTGGCAATTTAACCTTTCTAGCGGGCAGAAATTCCGCTATACAAAAGTCTCAAAAAACAGGCCAGTATAAATAAAAGACGCGACAGTTTACAATAAATATGGGAAACTCAAACGCCCGATCGATCGTCTAGATGATTGACCCAACTATATTTTCAATGATTGATTGATTTTTGACTTCATTCCTCAAATTTTATCTTCCACCGACGAATGACTATCATATCAAAAAAACACTTTTCTGCAATTTTGTTGACCGTGGGGTTGACAAGTGCGGCTGCCTGTGCTAATAACACCTCAGTCAATGCACCGATCGCCCAAGCCAACACGATCGCCCAGCGCCTCGTTTCTTCAACCGTCGCCCAAAAGCCCAGCAGCGGGCAATTCGGCAAGCTGATCGACTGTACCCTAGGAAAAGACTGTTTTGTATTGCTGTACTTCGATCGCGATCCGAGCCCGGCTGCAGTCGATTTTGGCTGCGGGCGACAAACCTACGACGGGCACGACGGCACAGACTTCGCCATTCCCGATGCCAAAGCAATGGCAAAAGGAGTTCCAGTTATCGCCTCCGCAGCGGGCAAAGTTTTGCGAGTGCGAGATGGCGTGGTCGATCGGCGCTTGCAAAACCCGACAGACAAAGCCAACGTCTCAGGTACAGAATGCGGCAACGGCATAGTAATCGATCACGGCGCAGGCTGGGAAGCCCAATACTGCCACCTCCGCCAAAACAGCGTGGTTGTGAAGCCGGGAATGCAGGTACAAAAAGGCACCGTTTTGGGCATGGTGGGAAACTCTGGGATGGCTTCTTTCCCCCACGTACACGTCACTTTTCGCTATCAAGGCAAAGCTGTAGATCCGTTTGTCGGTGCCGATGCCAAATTAGGCTGCAACACCGCCCGCAATCCAATTTGGGACAAGCCCATCGACTATGTTTCTACAGGTTTAATTCGCGCCGGTTTTGCCAGCAAAGCACCTGACGATAACGCTATCTGGGCCGGACAATTTTCTGAGACTAAACTCCCCATAAATAGCCCTGCTTTAATATTTTGGGTGCAGACTTACGGAGTCCTCAAGGGCGATCGCGAAGAATACAAATTATTTGCACCCAACGGTGAAACCGTCATCAATGACAGCAAGGAAATTCCCGCCCCCAGCCGCACTTGGTTGCGTTATGCCGGCAAAAAAAACAGTACCAATTCTCCTCTAATTCCGGGAGTGTGGCGGGCAGAATATCGGTTGACGCGGGGCGATCGAGTTTTAACAGAAGTTAAGCGAGAAGTTGAATTGCGATAATCTTATTTATTCCTTCGCAACCTATCAATTATAACATTCAAAAACCGGGTTTTTTCCGACAATCATGTATCTCAGCCTCGAATTAAGTAAAAACCCGATTTCTGGGGTATGAACCTGCAGATACTGTTAAAATAATCACCATATTTGGAAATAGTAGAAAAACATCGGACGGCTAATGGAATTTGCGACTACACAAACGAAGTCCGCGCAGGCGGACTGAAGAAGAACGATAATTTTCACCGCCGTGTCTTGTTCGGATTTTGATAACGATCAAGGCAAATTTTCCCAAGCTTGAGCTACAATTTCGCTCAACCAGAGCCTTTGAGCCAAATCGAGCAGGTTGTCGTCGGCGAGCACCTCAGCCTTTAACTCGTCTAAAGACTGAGAACGCGATCGAGCTATTTGAATCACACCCGCGATCGCCGACGCCACCAATTCTTCATTCAGCGGCTGCTGTCGCAAAGCAATCATTTCTTGAGGATTCGTAGGAATGGGATAATTCATAAGAGTTCATATCAAAAAAAGTAAATGCTGACCCGCAGCGGGTCAACTAAGAGCTAGGGCGATCGAGAAACTAAAAATCTTAAAACATTGTAAACTTATTTAAAACTAAATAAGTATTCGGGAGTATAGCCTACTTTGCTCCCTTGTCAACTCCCCCATCTTTATTAATTTATTCAGAATTGAACTCCCAATCATGCAAGAAATTCTTTATCTAGAAGTCCCCACACCCGATACAGCAGCAGTCTGCACCTGGCTGCAGCACGAATTCGACCCCGGAATCGGAGAAAAAATTATTACTCCTGACGGTTTTCGCCTGCTTTCCAACACAACAGCAGCGGAGTCGGTAAAATCTGGAACTCAAAATGCTAATCCAAAACCGACCCTCGCTGATACCAATTCAGAAAACCACAATTGGCGAACAGAACTTTCCACCTTTGTCTGGTCAGTACAGCGCACAACTTATTTAAAAGTCTTTCGTGTAGAAGACGCGCCGCCTGGAGAAAAACAGTTCCTGGAATCTCTAAATCTGGCTGTCAGAAACAAGTTTCCCGATCGCTACCCAGAACCCCCCACCGTAGACCTCTCCAAACAGTCAATTTTTGACGCTCTTGCCCCCCATTACCCTCTCACCGTCAAATACTTCCAAAAAATGCCCAAAGGCGAATACGACCTGCAGCGCGTTTACTGGTGGGAGCAGCGCTGGCGCGAAAACACTCGCAATCCTCAAAAGCCAAAACAAGTAGTGTTTTTGAAGGAAGAAGGAAGAGGGGAGAAGGAAGAAGGAAGAGGGAAGAAGGAAGAAGGAAGAGGGGAGAAGGAAGAAGGAAGAGGGAAGAATGAAGAAGGAAGAGGGGAGAAGGGAGAAGGCACTGTTTCGGTGTCGGATGCTGGCGATACTGTTTACGACTTAATTTATATCGGCGGAGCATTAGGAGTGATTCACGCCGCAGTCATGGCGAGATTGGGCTACCGAGTGCTGCTGCTGGAACGAATGCCTTTTGGGAAGATGAATCGCGAGTGGAATATTTCGCGGGACGAAATGCAAAGCTTAGTTGATTTAGGTTTATTTACTCCAGCCGAAATCGAAACTTTGATTGCGCGAGAATACAAAGATGGCTACTGCAAGTTTTTTGATGCTAACAATCCGCCCGTTGCTAAAGCGGCAGTTCTGCACACGCCGAAGGTGCTGAATATAGCTTTGGACAGCGACAAACTGGTGTATTTGGCGGGAGTTAAACTCACAGAAGCGGGCGGGGAAATCTGGGACGAAACTGAGTTTATCAGAGCCGATATTGAAGCGGAAAAAGTTATAGTTCAAAGCTGCCACTTGCCGACAAAAACCGATCGCACTGTCAGCGGAAGGCTACTGGTGGATGCAATGGGTTCAGCTTCTCCCATCGCTTGGCAATTGAACGAAGGACGGGCTTTTGACAGCGTTTGTCCGACGGTGGGAGGAGTCATCGACGGAGGAATGGAGCCGGGAGTTTGGGATTCCGATTACGGCGACGTTCTCTGGAGTCACGGTGATATTTCTCGCGGGCGCCAACTGATTTGGGAGTTATTTCCCGGCGCTGGAGGAGAACTCACAGTTTATCTCTTTCACTATCACCAAGTAAATGCCGAGAATCCCGGTTCTTTGCTGGAACTGTACGAGGATTTTTTCGCAATTTTGCCGGAGTACCGCCGCTGCGATGTCAATAAATTAATCTGGAAAAAAACTACTTTTGGTTATATTCCAGGCCATTTTAGCACCACCAGCAGCGATCGCGCCGTGGCTGTCGATCGCCTAATTGCGATCGGCGATGCAGCATCTTTGCAATCTCCCTTAGTATTCACCGGTTTCGGCTCTCTCATCCGCAATCTTTTTCGATTAACAGATTTATTGGATACAGCTTTAAAGCACAATTTATTAAGTGCCAAACACTTAAACCAAATTCGTGCCTACCAGAGCAATATATCAGTAACTTGGCTGTTTTCTAAAGGGATGATGGTACCGACGGGGCGCACTTTGCCACCCCAAAGAATTAATTCAATGCTCAATACCTTTTTCGGTCTTTTGGCAGAACAAGAACTCACCGTCGCGGAAACTTTTATTAAAGACAGAGCCGACTGGCTAACTTTCAATCGATTGGCAATTAAAGCAGCCGGAAAAAATCCTTCTCTCCTGTTGTGGATTTTAGATTTTGTCACCTTCCGGGATATTTTGCGCTGGCTGGGGAGTTACTTGAATTTTACTCTGCTGGCTTTGGCAAGTTTCCTATTCGGATGGCTTCCCAGCTTCGCCCGCAGAATACAGCCTTGGTTGGAACCGCGCTATCCGGCTGTTTGGCTGCGGCTGTTGGCTACTAGCTATGCTCTCACCTACGGGATGGGAAAAGGGAAAAGAATAGTTTCGAGTTAAGTTTGTAGTGAGGAATTCCGTACTACGAACTCGCAAAAACGGACGATCGTCCGCACTACAAACTGTTTTGTTGGGGTAATCGATCGCCCGCGATATTATCCCAAGCTGAAACCGTATTTGCTGTATTTTGGGTAATGGGTAAATCTGTGCAATTACCAGTTATATCAAATCCGTTAGCATCGGAATAGTAAATTAACTGTTAACAAGTAACAAGTAATACCATTTCTCTAAAATCATGCAATAGACCTCTTGCAAAAATGCTGAGACCCCTCCCCAACCCTCCCCGAACTCGCGGGGAGGGAGCCTAATTTTTCTTGCTTCCCCCCGAAGCCGCGGGGGGACTGAGGGGGGTGAGTTTTTGACTTTTGCAAGAGGTCTAATACTCTCCGACCCCCCCTAGCCCCCCCGAGCTCGCGGGGGGCACAAGAATACTGTTGCATTATTTTTTGAAATTGGTATAACAGTCAACAGTTAACAGTCAACAGTCAACAGTCAACAGTCAACATCATGAGGAGTGCAACCGGAATTGATACCGCATTGAATTAACTATCGAAAACTCGGCAATTCAATTTCAGCTAGCGATCGACGTTTTTTAGCAGCCCGCAGTGGACTAGCAATCAAAGTCAGCCAGTCTGGTTGCGCGATTGCTGTAGGCGTGGCTTCACTCGATCGCCCTTCTTGAATACCAAAGGTTTCCACAGAATTCAAAATTTGAACCGCCCTGGCCAATTCTTCGCTGCCCGATTTGACAGCAGCAGTTTCTGGTTCAGACTCAGTTATCGGCAATTCCGCTTCCTCCACCGCCACCTCCAACTCAGTTACAGTCTCCTGAGTCCGGTAGGTTTCGCTCTCCTGCAATTGAAGGCCGGATACTTGGGCTAACTTGTTGAGTTCCTGATTGGCCGTGGGTTCAGTGTCGATCGCCTCTTCAACAGCCGCTGCATCTGGATGCTCTTCGGGCTCTGACCAAGGTTTGACAGGAGAAGCGTTAAAGGCTGGCGGCAGCGGAACTTGAGAGTTTTTGACCGTCGCCAGCAACGATTCTAATTGCTTGTGCGCCAAATCGTCCCCACTGTCAGGCGGCTCGTAAGTCGGCGGCTTCTGCGGCATCTCCAAACTTCTTTCCAAGGCTGCTTTGAATTGCAAAGTGTGGCGCTGCTGGCGGTGCAAGCGCGATCGTAATTCTCGGCAAACATTTTCTGTGGCTACTAGCTGATGAAACTGTTCGTTGTAGCGCTGCACCGTAGACGCACATTCTCGCTCAACAATCGCTAGCCTGGTTTGGCTGCTTGCTAACTTATTTCTTAAACTCTCCACTAAAATTTCTTGACTCTGGAGGGTTTGATGGGAAACTTCCACTTTGCCAAACAACCGCGTCAATTGTTCTTGAGTGTTTTCGAGTTCAGCAGTCTGCTTTTCTAGCAAGGCTTCGCGATGCTGCCAGTTTTTTTGGGACTCTTCGAGCGCTGTTTCTAGCTGGGCGATGCGCTGCAAAAGGTCGCGGTTGCATTCGTGCAGCGCTTGCATCAGGGTTACTGGGGTCGATCCTTGGGCCTGACGCTGTTCGGCATTACCGAGCAGATTTTTGAGGTTCTCTGAAATCGGCGGTGTTCCCGCTTCGGGAGGCTGTGTCAGAGATTGCAAATTTTTTGTTTCTGCTGTTGTGGGAATGGCATCTACGCTGAGCGCGTTGGGAAAATCTAATGTTTGCCAGTCTTCTTCTGGCTGTTGGGGAACCGCAGGAGTATTTGTGGCAGGGGGGGCGATCGGATCAAAATCCCCAGCAGCGGCCAAATTTGACTGCAATGGTTCGGCATCCGATTGAACAGCAGGGTACGGTTGATGCTGATTAGCTCGAAGATCAGCTTCTGACATAGCTTTTTATCCCAATAGTCACAGGGTCTAAAATACAGTGTATCCTTATAGATTCTCTAAAAGAAAGCCCCCGGCCATTAGTTATTGGTCAATACGGTTCAGTTTATTTGAGATTTTAGATTGTAGATTGGGGATTTGGGGATTTGGGGATTTGGGGATTTACCACTCTCCCAGTCTCCCACTTTTTCATGACGCGCGATCGGCTAAGGAATTTGCTAGTTACCAGACTGGAGCCTGGTAACTAATAGCTGGAAGCTCTGCCTCCTCTGACTTAGCTGTCTGTCGAAAAAAAGGAATATGTCAGGTATTTAAGTTATTAAAATTTCGTTCCTAAGCTTTAGCAACTGCAAAATGTTTGTCAATAATTGCTGGAACCTCTGCTGGTGCAATGCGACTGTAGCGAGTTTTATCTGGCATCACAACTATATTTGGCCCAGCTTTGCACTGTTTGAGACATCCCGTACCCTGAACTGTCACTTCTTCTCCTAAACCCCGCGCATTCAAAGCATTTTCTAAAGCTTTACAGACTGTTGCGGCACCGCGTTTTTGGCAGTCAGATTTTTGACATACTAATATTTTGGTTTGAGTTTTTGCCCGACCTTTTACAGTTCGATCTGCTTCCAGAGGGCTGACTTCGGTTTTGCCGAGCGCGCGATCGTCTGATGTCACAATCTCATCAGGCACACCCGTAAAGCCTTGCTGGTCTGGCAATCTATCTTTGTTTCCCCCAGCCAGCGTCAGACTGCGAGCTTTCAGTTTTATTTTACCATTTTTTAAATTAAGTTCTTGCTCGCCTACAACTTTCACTCTCAATCCCGGTGTCAAAACAGGCGCTAAAAATGACCGCAATTCCTTGCGAAGTTTCACGAGGTATTCTACTTTGCGAGCGGTACTAATTCGCAAATATTTAAGTTTGCAGCCATCTTCAATAACTAGGCTGAGGATTTCTCCCTCTAAGTTGAACTCGGAAACTTGCTTGCCAGATTTATACATTGTTATAACTCCTTGATTGACTGTTCAGTGAAAATTATCGAACTTGACAAAAAACGTCGTTAGTGAATGTATTTATGCGTTAAATCGCATCATTATTATTTTTACTTCTTCCCTCGGACGTCTTCCTTCTTCCTTTGAGCTTTACCCGATTTGCCAGCAGCACTCCAGCAACTTCACCAGTTCGCGCCGCGGAGCGCTCAATTGCCTCAAAACGCTTGCGAGTTGAGCAGCTTGTTTGGCGGTGCTAATTTTGGCCCGCAAAGGCTGGTCCACTCCGCACCAGCAGGGAATTTCTAGTTCTTGCAAGCGTTGGTAAACTTGCCATCTGTCTAGCCAACTGACTTGCACGATGTCACAAACTTCTAATTCTGGATCTGCTGGGTTCATTTTTTTTGCAACAATAATGATTTGCATTAATTTTTGCTCTCGATCGACCCCCTTGTCAGGAAGCATTCAGAACGAGCATCTTTTTACAGGATAGCGCAACTGCAAATTATTCTCAATAGATTTTGAAATTTTTTTTTTACTATACAAAGTCTTCCACTATCGAGGCCGACCCTGCTTGACTGGTAAATTTAGGGTGCTACACTGAATCTATTGGCAACAAAACTGCCTATTGAGAGGAGAACACACATGGCTGAGACTCAGAGTGCATTGAGACCGTTTGGCCACATAGCTGAAAATCCAGTTCTACTGGAACATTCCGTCACAGCACCGATTTGTGAAGGGATGAACGCGCTGCTGGCCAGTTTCCAGGCTTTATACCTGCAATATCAAAAACATCATTTTGTGGTGGAAGGGGCAGAATTCTACTCCTTGCACAAATTCTTTGAAGAAAGCTACGGAGATGCTCAAGATAGCGTCCACGAATTGGGCGAACGGTTGAACGGGTTGGGCGGCATACCGGCGGCTAGTTTTAGCAAATTAGCTGAGTTGTGCTGTTTCGAGCCGGAAGCCGACGGCGTGTATTCGTGCCGTCAAATGCTGGAACATGATTTGACTGCCGAACAAGCTATCATAGGTTTGCTGCGCCGTCAAGCAGGACAAGCAGAAAGTTTGGGCGATCGAGCTACGCGCTACCTCTACGAAAAAATCCTGCTAAAAACAGAAGAGCGGGCTTATCACATTTCCCACTTCCTCGCCCCCGACACTTTGGTGCAGTCGAACTTGAACTAACAATTCTTCTTCTTCCCCTTCCTTCGCGCCCTTTGCGCCTTCGCGGTTCGTTATCTGAACCATAAAAAAGCGAGCAGTTTTGTTACTGCCCGCTTTTTTTATACAAAGTGCTTTAACAGTTAAGGCGCCAAAGCATTGCCGCGCAACAAGCTACCAATGGTTTTGGCGGTAATTTTCATTTGGATGAAAGGATTAGCCGGTACTACTGTCTTATACAAGTAGCTATCGAATGTGAGTCTCTGCACATCGCGATCGGCACACATTTCCACAAAAGCTTCGCGAGTAGCATCGGAACGGTAGAACACGCGCTGCAAAATGTCAAGCACTTTGTAAGTAATTCCGTAGGCCTTATCCCAACGCTTCAGATAAAGCTTGATTTCCTGTTCCGTAGGAATCCGCGTGCCCTGCTGAGAAATCTCCACAATCGTTTCCGCGCACATCCGGCCAGACTTCGCAGCAAAGTAAATACCTTCGCCCGAAGACTTGGTAACGTAACCTGCAGCGTCGCCGACGAGAGCAACTCGGCCGACAACCCGGCGGGGGCGCGGATGTTCCGGGATGGGGTGAGCTTCCACTTTAATAATCTCACCGCCCATCAGTTTTTTGGCAGCGCGGGCGCGGATGCCGGCTTGCAGTTTTTTGATGCTGGCTTGATTGACTTTCATCGTGCCGGTACCGACGGCTACGTGGTCGTATTTGGGGAACACCCAAGCGTAGAAGTCGGTGGAAACGTCGTCGCCGACGTACATTTCGGCTAAACCTTCGTAGTAAGCCATTTTATCTTCTGGGAGGCGGATGCGCTCTTGGAAGGCGATCGCATAATTGTAGTCGCCTGCATCAATCGCCTTGGCTACGCGAGAGTTAGCGCCGTCAGCCCCGATTACCAAATCCACTTTCAGGGTTTTCTGAGTTCCCACAGCGGTGCCGTTGGAGTGGTCGGCGTAGTGGAGAATGTAGGGGTCGGTGTTGTTCCCAGGAATCTCTAAGGTGTGCACTGTGCCGTTAATTAGTTTGGCACCCAAGGAAGCAGCGCGATCGCGCATGAAGCCGTCGAGCACTTCCCGGCGGCACATACCGATGTATTCGTCGGCATTTTCGATATTGATGTCCACCTCTACGTTGGAGGGGGAAATCATTTTCATTTTTCTGACTTGACGGTCAATAATACTTTGTGGCAAGTCAAATTCGCTGACCATGCACAGGGGAATCGCGCCACCGCAGGGTTTTGCGTTGTCTAATTTGCGCTCGAATAAATAAGTTTCGATTCCTGCTTTTACCAATGTTTCGGCGGCGGAAGAACCCGCAGGGCCTGAACCTACTACTGCAACCCTTAGTGTCAAAGCTTTCTCTCCAGTTTTTTTCTATAAGTATTTACTCAGTCAGATGTGATGGTATCACGGAGTTTCTTGGCTGTGGGGTAAGGACGGGAGATTTAAATGAAATGAAACAGAGCTTAACAATTGGATACGAAAATAGGCATCGGGCGAGGGATGGGGCGCGGGGAATTGTTGAGCTGTTGGTTGTAGTTTTTAGCAGGAAGGAAATATCTAACGTATCGGAAACCAATGCAAACGCCTATATTTGATGCAGCCCTCCGACAACTAGCTGTAGCTTCTATTAGCGGATACCAGAAACACATATCACCGAGAAAAGGCTTTTCTTGTGCTCGCCGAGTGCTGTACGGGGGGGAGTCTTGCTCTCAGTATATCAAGGGCGCGATCGCCAAATTGGGCTGCTTTGGGGCGCTCGAAGCGTCGCGCCGCCGGTTTGTGGCTTGCAAGCGGGCAAATCAAATCTTGAAAGCCCGGTTTAGCAGTGAATCTGGCAGTGAAGCCTCCAATTTCGAGGGTAACGATGAACCAAAATCCGATCGACCATCTCAGGCGGAAACTCCTCGCAGAAGCTCTCTGTGTGAAAACTGTATTGAAGGGCTAGACTATATTGAATGGCTCGATTGTGGAATCTCAGAATGTTGTTCTGGGCTCGATTGTAGCGGCGCTGATTGTTCTGGGCTCGATTGTGGCGGCGCGGATTGTGGCAGTTGTTTCTAGTTTTATTCGCCAACCGCTCTCCAAATAGGTAATTTTTTTTTACTATAATGTAGGGGAATTTTCAGAGGGTGCGATCGACAATAGCGATCGAACTTCGTGCAATTACGTTACATTGAAGTTAAGTAAAGCTCCTATATAAAATTTCAAATTGCTATGCTAGGTAATTTTCAACAAAGTCAACTGCGGATTGAGGTTGAAGCTTCGGAAACCGCGATTCGGGACAGTTTGCTGCGTCCTGTGCAGTTGCAGCAGTGGCTGTGGCCTCAGCAGTTTTCTAAGGGTTTGCCGGAAATGATCGATCGCGAATTGACATTCACGAGTTGGATTGGCCCGGTAGCGGTGCAGCACTATGTGGACATTGCTGAGTCAAACTGTCTGCGGCTGTTATTGAGTGAGGGAATTGACGGGTTTCACGAGTGGTATTGGGGCGACGGTTGGGTGCAGTCTCGGTTGGAGGGAGTGTCGCTGCTACCGCTGAATTTGGGCCAAACGGCTAGTTTGTTGCGTTTGCGGGAGTTTTTGGGGAAGGGGAAGGGGAAGTAGGGGAATTATGAGCCTGCTTCCTGAGTCTACTCATTTAGGCAAATTGGAAATTATCGAGGTTTACGAGTATTACGATGTACCGTGCCTATTTGCTTGCCGAAATGCGTCTGAACAGATATTTCTTGCGGTTGGGGCAAGCCAAACAAAAGAAATGGGAAAATGGCTTTATGTTCCCATGTCTGTAGGTCGGTTTAAGCGGGTTCGATCGGGAAGTATCGATCTGCGAGATGCTTTTTTAACCGCTGAAGATGCTTTTGTTTATGAAGTCATTATCCCCTGCGACGATAGTTTGGACAGGGTAATAGCCGTTTGTTGTCAAGAACTAAATGATGAATGGCTGCCTGTGGCTGGTGAGTTGCTTGATTTTGGTAGCGAACCTTTGCCTGCATTGTTGTTGCAAAAGCAAGAAGCCAGAAACCCGGTTTCTTGATTAATTTTTAGCTACCAAACCCAGGATTATTTAGGGCTTGCTGAATAGAACTAGAAGTTATGACTGCCAAAGGTTTCAAGTTTTTTAAACACAAAAAAGTGCTCTCGTTATGACCTGTGTCGGCTCAAAATCCTTGCATTTCGGTGGACAATTGTGGAGTAAATTTGGGAACCCATCTCCGAATCTCCCATTTTTCAAGCTGTTTGGCACCTAGATTCGATTTGTGGACTTTTTCAGCAAGCCCTATTTAGAGAAACCGGAGCGATGAGTTTAAATTTTATTTCAGTTATCGCTACTGTGCCGATAACTTTTTTATTTGGTTGAGAGCATCTTGGTAATCACTTCTGCTTTTTATTTGTTCATTGCAGTTAGCGGCTTTGTCTATTTGTTGAGCGCAATAGTAAGTGGCTCGGTTTGTTTGTTGATTGTAGAAGTAAGCAGCTTTTTTATAATCGGAGATCGCCTCTGCTTTTTTCCCTAGGTCAGACTTGGCATTACCCCGCTTTTTGTATGCCATAGCATAGTCGGGTTCAAGGTCAACCACCTTAGTATAATCCGCGATCGCCTGTTCTTTTTTCCCCATGTCATACTTGGCATTACCCCGACTGTAGTAAGCATCAGCATATGTGGGAGAAATATTTATCGCCTTAGTATAATCGGAGATCGCCTCTGCTTTTTTCCCTAGAGCAGACTTGACATTACCCCGACGGATGTAAACAGGAGTATATTTGGGGAAAATGTCGATCGCCTTATTAAAATCTGCGATCGCCTCTGCTTTTTTTCCTAGGTTATCCTTGGCTATACCCCGATAGAAGTAGATACCAGCTTTGCCGGGGGGATTAAGGTCGATCGCCTTAGTATAATCCGCGATCGCCTCTGCTTTTTTCCCTAGGGTAAACTTGGCATGACCCCGACCGGAGTAGGCATTAGCTTCGTTGGGATTCAACTCGATCACCTTAGTATAATCGGAGATCGCCTCTTCTTCTTTGCCTAGAATAACATTGACAAAAGCCCGCTCGAAGTAGGCATCAGCATATTTGGGATTAAGCTCGATCGCCTTATCAAAATCTGCTATCGTCGCCTCTTCTATTATCAATAGGGCAGACTTGGCTGATCCCCGACTGAAGTAAGCAACAGCATCGTTGGGATTAAGCTCGATCGCCTTAGTATAATAGGCGATCGCCTCTTCTTGTTGCCTTTGCTTGTAGGCATAAGAATTTGTCGGATTAAGCTCGATCGCCTTATTAAAATCGGATATCGCCTCTGCTTTTTTCCCTAGGGTAAACTTGGCTGCACCTCGATTGCTGTAGGCAGAATCATTTTTTGGATTCAGCTCGATCGCCTTAGTATAATCGGATATCGCCTCTACTTTTTTCCCAAGCTCATGCTTGGCTACACCCCGATAGTTGTAGGCAGAATCATTTTTTGGATTCAGGTCGATCGCCTTAGTATAATCCGCGATCGCCTCTACTTTTTTCCCTAGGGCAGACTTGAGACTACCTCGATTAAAGTAGGTAACAGCATTGTTGGGATTAAGCTCGATCGCCTTAGTATAATCCGCGATCGCCTCTTCTTCTTTCCCTAGGCGAGACTTAACACAACCTCGATTATTGTAGGCAGTATCATTTTGGGGATTCAGGTTTATAGCCTTAGTATAATCGGAGAGCGCCTCTGCTTTTTTCCCTTGGAAATACTTGACCATACCCCGATTGTTGTAGGCAGTATCATTTTTGGGATTAAGGTCTATAGCCTTATCAAAATCTGCGATGGCTTCGGTTTTTTTTCCTTGGCAAAACTTGGCATAACCCCGCTTGGAGTAGGCATCGGCATAGTCTGATTTTAATGAGATAGCGTTAGAAAAATCATCTACAGCACCCTTGAAATCTCCTTTATTTGTACTATCAATACCTTGACTGTAATAGCCATTAGCATCATTAATTTGAGTCTTGGTAGCCGTCGAACAAGCCGCCACCCCAAACAGAGTCAAAGCAGCGGCCAGAATTTGCGGAATCAAAGGATGCGGTTTTTTAGTCATAGCCTTGGCAGTGAGTAACTTTTAATAAGAGTGCTTTGTTAACGGTTTCAAAAACTACGCTGAATTGTATCTTACTGTGTGATTTTTATAACAATATTGTGACTTTAAAGTAACTGTAGAACCAACTATTGCCGGACTTTAATGCACATCCTTTTAGATCGTGTCCGGTTGATTGACAGATCGAAGATTAGTTGGTAGTGCGGACTAAAGTCCAGCTTGTTGCGGACTAAAGTCCGCACTACGAACCGTTTTTGTTATTAATCAACCGGATATGATATTATTGGCCAAGGTGGATTTGGAGAGACATATTTAAACTGGCAAGAGACTCAAGCCACAGTCCAATAAACTATTTATCCTGCTGACAGCCTAACTACTGTTTGAAGCGGAGTCTCAAATTTTTACAACAATTAACATTTTGAATAGACAAAAAGTTATATAGAGCCCATTTGAGATCTATTCTGCGTAAATCTCAGAAACCGGGTTTCTCTCAGTATTTCTCGTCACCCAACCAAAGACTCGTAGAAACCCGGTTTCTCGCCATAAGCGTAAATCTCAAAAACCGGGTTTCTCTCGGTATTTCTCGTCACTCAACCAAAAAACTCAAAGATGTCAAATTGGTTATATAAAGTGCGTCAACTCGCGTTATATTTTCTGCAGGTTCAATAACTCTTAGCTGACGCACCCTACAAGTTTTAGCTACTGTGAAACAAGCATCCCGCCTGTAAATCCCTGCGGGGGAGCATCCCACTTTGGCAATCAGTATAAATACTCAGACAATTGTCTGGCTAAGTTGATGGCATAATAGAAAGCAAATAAATTACCATAATCCAAGGAAAGCATGACCCCAGAAGAACAGCAGAAGATCAAAATAAATCTCCAAGAAATAGCAGAGATCCTTTATAAAAATACCCCAGTAGACAATCTACAAAGCTTTGAATCCGTAGAACTGAGTGTGAGGGAACATTTAATTGAAACAGTAGCACCAGAAAGGGGCGGTTTTTTTTTAACTCGGCGGGTGGAAAAGGTTCGGGGAGAAAAAGAACCATAAAAAGTTGTGTAGGAGAAATCACTTTATCGAGTAAGCAAGCTCAAAGGTTGGGAGTGAAGAAGGGAAGTCGCCTGAGTCCTAATCTGGAGAAATGTTGTTTATTATTAGTGGGAAACGAGTCCTTTGCTAATGCCGAGAGAGACCTCAAAATGTTGACAGGAGTTTATGTACCCCACAGTACACAACATCGGCTGTTAGAGCGTTACAAATTGCCTGAGCCTGAGACTACCGAGAAAGTAGAAGCATGTTCGTATAGACGGAGGAAACGTCAGACTAAGAACTCCTTTAGGAGAAGAAAGTGTCGGTCGGAATTATAAGGCAGTTAAGGTACATGGTCAAGTAGGAGCAGCCTTCTTTCAAAAGAATGCAGATTTAGTAGCGTGGGTAAATAGCCAACTCAAGAGTGAAGCAATAACTTGTTTGGGAGATGGTCATGATGGAGTGTGGAATCTGTTTAATCAAATTGGGACTATTGAGCTCTCGAAGAGAGGTACTAGATTGGTATCAGGGGAATAGAAAATCTACATAGAGTAGGAGGTTCGCTCAAACGACTGAGGAGAGCGCAGAACCAACTGTGGCAAGGGTCAACAGTAGAAGCCATAGCCGAATTTGTTGGTGTTGCGAGTAAAGGGAGTGAAAGGTTCCAGAAATATCTGCGAAAACATCAGTCAAGAATCCCAGATTACCAGAATTATCAACAGCAGGGTATTGACATTGGTTCGGGAGCTGTAGAGTCTTTAATTAAACAGATTGGAGCAAGAATTAAGATTGTAGGTGCACAGTGGAACGAAAAAAATGTGCCTCAAATTTTAAGACTGAGATGTGCGTATTTAAATAATGACATCAAGCTAGGTGTTTCTGCTTAGTCAAAAAGTGGGATGCTCCCTCCCTGCGGTTCAATTCCCCCTACCTCGATCGCACAACCAACACCGAACAAGGAGCCTCAGCCACAACCTCAGCACTCACCGAACCTGCCAAAATTCGCTTGACACCAGTCAAACCCCGACAGCCGATCGCAATTAAATCCGCTTTATAAATATTCGCCAAACGCAAAATCTCCTCGGCCGGTTCCCCCGAAACAATCTCCAACTCGCTCTGACAAGGCAACTTTTGCTGATAAGATTGCAGTAACTTCTCCACTTCTCGGTAAGCAATCTCATTTCCCTGAGAGTGAGGTCGATCGACCGCCGCCTCAAAATCCGAAATACCAGAAGTCACCACATGAACTAAAATCACCTTAGTCGTCGGTTTTAGCTTAAATAGCTCCACAGCTTGCAAAACCTGTACTGCAAACTCCGAATTGTCGATCGCCACCAAAATAGTATTCAATATAATGCACCTTATAAATCTCAGATATTAGACTTTAAACTTCGCGTTAATTATCGGCTACTTTCCACAACTTCGCGCTACCGGGCCACATCATCATCAACACAGAAACCCGGTTTCTTAACATAATTGCGTCATTTAAGCAAGATATTGGAAGAAACCGGGTTTCTTAAGCCCGAATTGCGTAAATCCCGATCGCCAACCTCAACTCTACCATCTAAAATTCACTCTTTCCCTCATTTTCAGTCCGCAACCGCACCGAATCAGCATGAGAAGGTAAACCCTCAGCTTTGGCCAACACATCAATCGCCTTACTAACCTTCTTCAGCGCCGTCGGCGAATATTCAATCAAACTCGAATGCTTCATAAAAGTTTCCACCCCCAGCGGCGAAGCATAGCGCGCCGCCCCAGAAGTCGGCAAAGTATGATTGGGTCCCGCCAAATAATCACCCACAGCTTCCGGTGTAGATAAACCCAAGAAAATCGCCCCAGCGTGCCGAATTTGGTCTAGCAAATCCCAGGGCTCTGCCACTTGCAATTCCAAGTGTTCCGGCGCAAACTCGTTAGACAGTTCCGCCGCCGCTTTGAGAGAATCAACCACTACCACTAAACCGTAATTAACGATCGCCTTTTCCGTCAAAGTCCGGCGCGGGTGATTTGTCAACTGTCTCTCTACCTCAGCCACCACCTTCCTCGCCAGCACCGAATCCGCCGTCAGCAAAATCGCCGACGCCATCGAATCGTGTTCGGCTTGCGCCAACATATCTGCAGCTACGTGTACCGGATTCGCCGAACTATCAGCAATAATCAGCACCTCCGACGGCCCCGCCAGAGAATCGATCCCCACAGTTCCGTAAACCAATTTTTTCGCTAGCGTCACGTAAATATTCCCCGGCCCAGTAATTAAATCCACCTTGGGAATACTTTCGGTACCGTAGGCCAAAGCCGCGATCGCCTGCGCCCCGCCCACCCGATAAATTTCATCAACTCCCGCTTCTTGAGCCGCTACGAGCACCGCAGGATTCATTTTCTTCTCCTGTCCGGGGGGAGTACACATCACCACTTTCGGAACCTTGGCGACCTTTGCAGGTACCGCATTCATGATTACCGAGCTAGGATAGGACGCTTGACCGCCAGGAATATAAATTCCCGCGCGATCGACCGGTGTGTAGCGCTTGCCCAAAACAATTTCGTCATCACCAAACTGCACCCAAGACTTGGGTACGCGCTGTCGGTGAAACGCCTCTACCTGTTTGCAAGCTGTGCGGATCGCATTTAATAATTCTTTCGACACCTGTTGGTAAGCAGCATCCAATTCGGCGCCGCTCACCCGCAAATCTTCCACATTTAGAGTCATGCGATCGAATTCAGCAGTGTAGTGCAGCAGGGCCAAATCGCCTCTACGCCTTACAGCTTGCAGCACCTCCCGCACGGTGGCTTCTTTATGAACAATAAGTTCGTCATGGGTGCGATCGCAGATTCGTCGCAGTTCAGCTTGCGCCTCAACCCACTGAGTAATAATTCGCAGCATGGAGATTAGGAATGCCGTCAATAATTCAGTGACGCTCCCACACCAACCCGAAGGGCATAGTGTGGGCTTCAGAGTCCGGTTAAGGATATCTAGAACTTCATTCAAGGTACTCCAATTGTTTCCCTCTACTGCGTTTTATAGTGAGGAACACGTCCCGCCCCACTTGTCACATGAAAAGTTTTTTACCTAGACCCAGATTGTTATTCTTGGATCCAAGATATGAATATTCTACCAGAATTATTACAATTAGTGCTGGTTTTTCATTTTAACACCAACCCGAAACGGTTATGGTTTCGGGATTCCCGCCTGTCTGGCCAACATTTGCTTGACAATTTGGGATTTTTGTGAATATATCCTATAAAAGTATGCCACCACCAGTCCACAAGCTTAAACTGCCAGACTCGCGGCATTTTCACAGGCTTCAGTGCAGCGCTTAAATCTCTGTCGGGATTTTGCAACACCGAGGACAAGCCACAACCTTCCTGGGAAATTGCTCGCCAGAGAACCGGGTGCAGATGGAGAGGGGGAGAATCTAGAGGGACAGAGGGACACAGAGGGGGGGGGAGAGGGGGATTTGTTCCCTCTTCCTTCTTCCCCCCTTCCTTCTTCCCTCTTCCGACGGACTTACATCCGTTACATCCCGTACATTGCTCGTTGCCGAACTTCCTTCTTCCGACGGACTTACATCCGTTACATCCCGTACATTGCTCGTTGCCGAACTTCCTTCTTCCTTCTTCCTTCTTCCTTCTTCCTTCTTCCTTCTTCCTTCTTCCTTCTTCCTTCGATTCGATGAGCGATCCAGCAAGAAGCCCAAATAACCCGTATTCTTTGTTATAGCTTAACTTGGATTTTTCCGGGAATGGGATTTTAAGCAGGATAGATGCTATATTAGTTTTTCCAACACCCGATAGTTTTTTTTATAGAAAAACGCCAAATTATTGTATAATTGAAAATTGCGTGTCAGAAACCGTGACTTTAACTCGTGACGGTCGATCGCCCGCAACTAGCCTGTGTAACACCTGTATCATACCTTTGGGTATCGTCAGGGATAAAAAATTGGCAGTTAAATGAGTCAATAAAAAATTATTGCGTCGCCCGAAAGTACCCACAGACTCAGCTCGATCTGAGCTAGCGGTAGTGGCTGTCCGACCCGCCCAAAAACGGAAGCCCCCGACACTCGCCTGGTCGTGAGTCGTGGAGAACTCAAAATTTTAGACTTTGGTTCGAGATCTCAGGTTCACCTGCGGACTAAATCTAAAATTTTCAACCTCAAATCAACAGACTCAGCTTTTAAAAATCAAGCTTTTTGTGGCTCGCTCCCGAAAAGCTTGTCGCAAAATTCCCGTGTCTGGAGACTTTCTCCAGACGGGGATGTATCAATGAATACCTACTTCCAGCAACTGAACTATGGCAAATATTAAGTCCGCAATCAAACGAGTCAAAATCGCCGAGCGCAACCGCTTGTACAACAAGTCTTACAAGTCAGCCGTCAAAACTTTGATGAAGAAGTATTTTGTAGCCGTCGAAAAGTACGCCGCAACTCCTTCTCCTGAATTAATGCAAGAAGTTCAGCAGCGGATGTCTGAGGCCTACAGCAAAATTGACAAAGCTGTCAAAAAAGGCGTACTCCACCGCAACAACGGCGCTCGCAAAAAGTCCCGCTTGGCAAGAACCCTAAAGCCTCACGAAACACAAGCATCCTAAGAGAGAAGTCCGAGGGAAGAAGTCCGAGGGAAGAAGTCCGAGGGAAGAGGGAAGAAGGAAGAAGGAAGAAGGAAGAAGGAAGAAGGAAGAGGGAAGAGGGAAGAAGGAAGAAGGAAGAAAGAGAATTTTTCCCACTTCCTCCCCATCTCCTACTCTCCCACTCTCCCACTCTCCCACTCTCCCCATCTCCCACTCTCCCACTC